>CALMKG010000103.1 GCA_937867175.1 uncultured Propionibacterium sp.
TCCCGCCATCATCCCTCCGTTTCGTGCGTCCCCTCTGGGGGTGGATTTGCATCGAACCTGTCCGGGTCGAACAGGCAGGGCCCACACTACCCAATATGGTCTCCCGGCCCGCAAAGCCGACCACGGGCGAATCGGTGATCGCCGGTCTGCAGCGCAGGTGTGCCTCGCCGCAGCCACGCGGATGGTCCACGGGACGCACCGTACCCCGCACCGGCCAAAGCACAGCCGCCTGACGAATGGCGCGGCGTCCACGCCATTACGATCCGGGTCAGGACGCGGCCTCGGTGTGCGCGAGCTGCGCGACGACGCGTCCACGGTCGCGCGACAGGTACTGGGCGCGTCCGGGTGCCGAACGAACCGGCTTGACCCGCCCAACGATCGTGCCCTCCTCCGGGTCACCGGACAGCAGGATGCCGGTGGTGCCCAGTTCGGTGAGCGTCTGCATGACCGGCTCGTACATGCCCCTGGACGCTCCACCCATGCGCCGGGCCACGATCAGGTGCAGCCCGATGTCCTGGGCCTGGGCCAGCAGCGGCTGCAGGGGTGCGATCGGGTTGCCGGCGTTGGTCGCGACGAGGTCGTAGTCGTCCACCAGCACCCACGCCTCGGCGCCGTGCCACCACGACCTGGCTCGCAACTGTTCGGGGGTCACATTGTCGGGGGGCAGCCGCTGGCGCAGATAGTCGGCCAGCCCGGCCAATTCGGACGCCGCCTGCTCACGGGTGGTCAGATAGCCAGCCAGGTACTCGTCGGGGACCTCGCCGAGCAGCGCCCGCCGCAGGTCGACCACGAACAGTTGCGCCTCGGCGGCGGCCTGGCGATGCATCACCTCGTGGGCGACGGTTCGCAGGAAGGTGCTCTTGCCCGATCTCGCGTCGCCCAGCACGAACAGGTGGTTCTCGCGTTGCGGGTCGAAGGCGAGCGGACCCAGCCGGGACTCCTCGATGCCGAGCAGCAGACCGGTCGTCTCGGGGAAGCTGGCGCGCAGGTCGTCGAGGGTGATCAGGGTGGGCAGCAGCCGCAGCTTGGGGCCGGGGTCGCCCGGCCAGGCCTGGGCGATGCGTGCCAACGTGGTCGCCACGC
Source organism: uncultured Propionibacterium sp. (assembly GCA_937867175.1). Classification (GTDB taxonomy): domain Bacteria; phylum Actinomycetota; class Actinomycetes; order Propionibacteriales; family Propionibacteriaceae; genus Brooklawnia. Next base: position 1,084 of record CALMKG010000103.1, read on the forward strand.
CGGTGGCCATGGTCTCGGGCTGGGGGACGCCGTCAGCGCGGGGCAAGGCGACCAGCACGTGATGGCCGCCGACCTCGAGCCCGCGTCCGGGGCGCTTCTGCGGCACGAGTTGGGCAAGCTTGCGATCGATCTCGGAATCTGTCGGGTCTCCCAGCCGCAGCTCGAGGCGCGAACCGAGGACGTCCTTGATCGGCTGGCGCAACTCCAGCCACCGGGACGCCGTGACCAGCAGGTGGACGCCGAACGTCAGCGCCCGGCCGGCCAGCACCATGATTCGCTGCTCCAGATCGTCGAAGTCGGAGCGCACCGTGCCCCACCCGTCGATCACCAGGAAGACGTCACCGTAGCCGTCGTCGAAACGGCCCTCGGCACGGCCGTGTCGGTAGGTCGCCATCGAATCGATGCGCTGGGCGCGGAAGTACTGCTCGCGGTCGGCCACGATGCCCTCGATCTCGGCGATCGTCCGGTTGACGACGTCGGCGCGGTCGCGGGTGGCGACCGAAGCCACGTGCGGGGCGGCCTCGAACGGGGTGAAGGTGCCCCCACCGAAGTCGAGGACGTAGAACGTCACCTCCGCGGGCGTGTGGGTCAGCGACAGCGCCATCACCAGTGTCCGCAGCGCGGTGGACTTGCCCGACAACGGACCACCGACGATGCCCACGTGGCCGCCGGCGCCCGACAGGTCGAAGACCAACGCTTCGCGGCGTTGTTCGAGGGGCACGTCGACCGCGCCGAGCGGCACCCGCAGCGGTCCGGCAGCACGCCACTGCTGCGAGACCAGACCGAGGCGAGGATCGACTGCCAGATCGGGCATCAGAGCGTCCAGGGTGTCGGGGACGTCCAGTGGCGGCAGCCAGACCCGGTGGGCCGCCAGGCCATGGCCCCGCATGCGGGCGACCGCGATGTCGAGCTCGGACATCTCGGCCCAGCGTTCGTCGCCCGGCTGCACGAGTGGTGGCGTCGAAACCGGAACACCCACCGGGGGAGCGTCGACGCTGAACTGGGGCGTCGAGGTGAACGGCATCACCCGGATGGGCATCGTGGGTGCGCCGGCCTGTCGGGAGAGCGCGCCATCGAGCCGCCGGGGCGGCGGAGGAGCAGCGACATACGAGGCCCGGAACCGGGTCATCGTGTCGGTGGCCGCCTTCAGGAAGCCCACGCCTGGGATTGATGGCAACTCGTAGGCGTCGGGGACCCCGAGCACCGACCTCGACTCCGAGGCCGAGAAGGTACGCAAGCCGATGCGGTACGACAAGTGCGAATCGAGGCCACGCAGGCGTCCCTCCTCGAGTCGCTGCGAGGCCAGCAGCAAGTGGATCGACAGGGAACGACCAACCCGGCCGATCGCCACGAACAGGTCGATGAACTCGGGTTTGGCGCTCAGCAGCTCGGAGAACTCGTCCAGGATGATGAACAGGGCCGGCAGCGGCGGGTGGCCGTGCCGCCCGGCAAGGCGGTCGGCCTCGTAGCCGGTGACGTTGGCGTAGTTGCCAGCCTGCCGGAGCAATTCCTGACGCCGTACCATTTCGCCGCGCAGCGCGTCCTGCATGCGGTCGACCAGCGACAGTTCCGACTCGAGATTGGAGATCATGGCCGAGACGTGGGGCAGGTCGGCCATGCCGGCGAACGTCGCACCGCCTTTGAAGTCGACCAGTACGAAGTTGAGTTGTTCGGGACTGTGGGTCAAGGCGAGCGCCAGCGTGAGCGTGCGCAGCACCTCCGACTTGCCCGACCCGGTGGCCCCGATCAGCAGCCCGTGCGGCCCGACCCCCTGCTCGGCGGACTCCTTGATGTCGAGGGTGACCGGAATGCCCTCGGGCGTCACTCCGAACGGGACCCGCAGCCGGTCGCGGCCGGTGCGGCGCACCCACTGCCGGTCGGGGTCGAAGTCGCGGATGTCGCCCAGGCCGAGCAGTTCCATCAGATCAATGCTGCGTCTTGGATCGGAACGGCCAGCCGGGGTCTCGGCCTCGGGACGCTCGGCCTCGACCCAGCGCGTCATGCGCCGCGCCACTGCCTCGGCCTGGGCCACCGCGATGGCGTCCGGCACCGCGATGATCGGTTCGCGGTCGAGCAGCACGACCTCCATCGCGCCGCGGGTCTGACCGTCGGCGGGATGCAGGATCATTCGCACCGTGGTGAACGAGGTCAGCGCACCCCAAGCCGACGGCAACGTGACCACCGTGACCCCGGCCGTCCCCTCGCGCGAGCCAAGTCGGGTGGTGGGTGGCAGCACCGCATCGTCCACAATGACCAGCACCTGGGGCCATGGTGTGACCTCGCTGCGGGTCTCGAACGCCGGCCGGGTCGTCACCTCCTCACCGAGAAGGTCGGTCAGTTCGGCGTAACTGGCCGCAACCATCCGGGCCGGGCCCAGCGCGTCCTGCTGCTCCGACGATCGGGCGTGTGGCGTCCACTTGACCCATTCCCACTCGGGACGCGCGGCGTCGCTGCACAGCACGGCGATTTTGAGCATGGTGGGCGGGACGAAAGTGGCCAGGTGCGCGATCATCGCGCGAACGGCTGCCCTGGTCGCCTCGGGGGCGCCGGCCACCTCAAGATGCGAGAACTCCCCGAGCGAGACCGCCAGCGGCATGTCGTCCACCGCCCCGTGGGTGGCTAGGAAGCGGTTCAGTGCCGAGTGGCAGACGGCGTCTGGGTTGGCCAGCGGCGCCAGTTCGGGGGCCCGCAGCTCCATCGAAAGGTCTTGGGTGGACGACCCGAGCCGCACGTTGAGCAGGTCTGGCGAGCCCGGCTCGCGCTCCCACAGCCGCGATCCCTCATCGGCGACCAACACCAGGGTGCGCGGGTCGGGTAGGTGCCAGGCGGTATAGCGGCGCTGCATGCGGGCCGCGGTGCGCACCGTCTCGCGCATCTCGGCGAGGTAGGCCAGGTATTCGCGGCGCAGCGTGTCGACCTTGCGGTTGTGACCCGAGACCTGCCGGTAGATATTGAACGCCACCATGCTCAGCATCGCGACCACCATTCCGCCGCCCATCAACAACATGCGGGTATTGGAGGTGTCGGAGAATGCCATGAAGACCATGACGGCCATCGACCCCATCATCGGGATCGCCATGGCGAGGATGTTCCCGGCTCCTTGGGCCTCGACCTGATCGGGGGGCGGTTGTAAGGTGATCAGCCCGGTGGGCAGTTCGGGGATCGCCGGTGTGTCCGGCAGGGCATTCCCGATCGTCATCCGGTCTCCAGTCGCAGGGGCGGTATCGACGGCGTTCATACTATCGTCAGGTTCGGACACCACCCATATGTCCCCGAAGCCCCCACGCAGACCGAGAGGAGGTGGCCATGGCGATGCCGATACCGGCCACTGCCACGGTTGCGCGTGGTCAGGAACGCCGTGACATCGCGGTGCCACCCGGCACGACGGTGGCCGGCCTGCTCGCGATGCTGCACCTGGACACCACCGGCGAGGTGGTCGTTGCTCGCGCCGACGGCAGGCCGGTCGCGTTGTCGGCGTCGATCGGCGGCGACCTGCCGTCCGGCGTCCTGCTTGCACTGACCGACCCGGACGCAGTGGTCGCGGCCCGGGCGCGGGCGGACGCCGGCCGCGGCGCCGGGTTCGCCGCCCCGCTGGCCTCGATCGTCACTCTGATGTTCGCGCTCGCCGTCGAGGTGGGCGTTCTGGTCATCCCGCTAGCCAGGCCGACCGCGGGGATACCCGACGGCGCCCGATGGTTGGGGGCGGTGGTTTCGGCCGGTGTCGTGCTGGCTCTGGCGTTGCGGACACGACTGGTAACCACAGTGGGTGGCGCACTTGCGGTTCCGGGGCTGTTGGGTGCCCCGGCGTCCGCACTAGCCGACCCGGCGTCGCCGACGGCGACCACGGTGGCGCTCGGCTTGGCGTTGGTGGGTGCCACGCTGGCTGGGTTCGCGATCTGGCTGGTGCGTGGCGACGCCCCGGCCGCCGCGTCCGCCATCGCTTGGGGCGCCACCGCACTGCTGGTCTGCGCCGGGTTGGCCGCCGGCGCCACGCCCGCCAACCTCGCTCCTGTGTTGCTGGGCCTGGGCGTCGGCGCGGTGCTGCTGGCACCCCGCCATGCGCTGCCGGTTCCCGAGTCTCAACTGCTCGACCTGCCGCTGCTGACGACCTCGGCGCCGGCGGTGCGCGCAGCCGAGGTCGCGTCCCCGTCTCGCGTCACGCGCCGCCGCATGGGACACACGCTCGGCTGGGCCCGTGCGGTGACCGAAACCACCACTGTCGCCGGCTCGGTGCTGGCGGCGGCGTCCGGCTTCGTGATGGCACTCAGGGTCGACCTCGGAACCCTGTCCGGCAAGACCGGGCTGGCCAGCTTGGCCGCCGCGGTGTTGGCACTCGCCCTGCTGCCCCGTGGGCAGCGTTCGCGGGTGGTCCGGACGTTGCCGCGGGTCGCGGCGACCGGGCTGGCGGCCGGTGCGGCCGCAGCACTGGTGGGCAGGGGTCTGGTGGCCGGCACTGAGGTGGTCGCCGCGCTGGTTGGGCTCGCACTGGTGCTGGTCTGGGGGGCGGTGCTGGCGACCCGAGAACCCCGATCGGCCCTTCTGGGTCGGCTTGCCGATCTGGTTCAGGGGTTGGCGCTGGTGCTTGTGGTGCCGACGGCCTTCGTGGCATCCGGGTTGTTCGACCTGGTCAGGCAGGTCGCGTCATGACCGCCGTCGCCCCCGGGGCCCGCGTCCGGCCGGCCTCGCCGATGGCCCGAGTGGCGTCCTATCTGATAGACCTCGCTGCGGTGGCCGCCACCGGCGCCATCGGGTTGGGTCTGACGCGCTCCTGGGTGATCTTCGCGGTCGTTGTCTTCGAGGCGGCAGTGGTGTTCACGCTGACAAGGGCTGCGACCGGCCTGACCCTCGGGGCGCTAGCGACCCGTACGATCGCCCACACGTTCGCCACCGCCCATGCGCCCGGCCTGCACCGGCAGTCGCTGCGCTCCCTGCTGATGGGCGTGCTGCATCTGGTCGCGATCGGCCCAGTGGTCACCGCAGCCACCTCGCGGGACGGCCGCGACTGGGTTGACCGGCTGGTGGGCACCGCGGTGGCCGACATTCGGCTGCGCGACCGGACGCCCGCCCCGCAGGTCGCTGTCAATCCCTACGGCCGGCCCACGCTCGCCGAACCCGGGTCCACCGCTGCGAACCTGATTGGAGCGGACGCTACTAGCCCACCCTTCACCGACCCCGGCCCCGCTGTGCCGCCGATCGCGCCTCCGGCGTTCGAAGCCCACCTGCCGGGCACGCCGCCGCGGCGGGTCGCCCGGCCAACCGTGTTCGCCATTCTCGACACGGGCACCCGCGTCGAACTGGGTGAGTTGAGCCTCTTCGGCCGCGACCCGCAGGACGCCGCCGTGCCGGACGACCGGCGGGTCGCCATCGCCGACCCGGGGCGCTCGTTGTCGCGAACCCATGTGCGAGTCGGCGTCGACGCGTCCGGCATCTGGGTTGAGGACGCCAACTCCGCCAACGGCACCTGGTGCCGGACACCGGATGGGCGCGTCTCGCAACTCGCCGGCGGGCAGCGGGTGCGCGTCGTCCCCGGGACGATCGTCGGCATGGGTGACCGGACGATGACCATCACGCCCGGCAGCTGACGAGGCTGCCTGGACCAGTGCGCAGATTGCGGATGATCGCGCACCGACTATGCTGCTCAATCATCCGCAATAGCGATCGGAACGATCGCCGGCCACCCCCAGGAGCGAGCATTGAGTGGTCTTTCGCCGGCTGCTCGGCAGCAAATGGAGTTGTTGGACGATCAGTTGGCCGATGTCCGGCGGCGGGCGGCTGATGCGGAGCGGCTGAGCCGGGACGTGGACGCGGTGCGTGAGGTCGGGGTGTCGGCTGGGCGTGAGGTGTGTGTCGAGGTGGATTCGCTGGGCCGGTTGGTGCGGCTGGAGTTCGGCCCGCGTGCCGCAGCTTTGACCCCCGGCGACTTGGCCGACCTGGTGATGGACACGTTGGCGGCGGCCCGGGTTCGGGCGTCTGCGACGGTTATGGGCATGGTCGAGGCGGTTTTTGGTGCCGGCTCGGCGACCGCGGCGGCGCTTGGCGAGACCTACCGGCCTGTTGAGCCGCCGGCCACCGATGCCCCGGCATCCTCCCTGCCGCGGCGCGGGGGCCCGCCGCTGCTGCATCGCTGAGACAGGAAACCGTCATGACCATTGATTTGGATACCGCGCAGTTGCGTGCTGCCGGCCGGGAGGCGCGTGCGGTGGCTGACCGGGTTGACGCTGCGCGGCAGGCCTCGGGCGCCGCGCTGCCGGGCAACGCGTTCGGTTTGATGTGCAGTCCGCTGCTGCTGCCCGCCTACACCGTGGTGCAGTCGGTCGCTGACGCGTTGCTGGCTGCGGCAGGCTCGGCGTTGGAGCGTGGCGCCGCCGACTTGGACCTCGTGGCGGCGGATTTCGACGCGGTGGACGCCAGGCAGGCGTCAGGTTTCGATCAGGTGGCGGGTCGATCATGACCGACACGGCGGTATTCGGGGCACGCGGTCGGACGTCTTGGCATGCCGGGTCCCAGGACTCGGCCAACGCCTTGGTGATGGGCCCGGTCGACACGGCGACACCGTTCTCGGGGACGCGGTTGTTGGAGGACGGCACTCAGCTGGCGCAGGCCATCGAGGGTGGTGACTGGTTGTCGGGGACGCTGGCTGGGGCGGCTGCGGTCGGTGATGCGCTCTATCTGGCGACCAACCCGGTGGGCGCGATCGTCTCGATGGGTATCGGTTGGGTGCTTGACCATTTAGAGCCGTTGAAGGGTTGGCTGAACGAGCTGACCGGGGATGCGGGGGCGGTGCTGGGTGGCGCGGGCACCTGGGGCAACATCGCTGCCGAGTTGTCGGCGTGCAGTGGTGACTTGGTGCGGTCGTTGGACGGCACCCTGGGGTGGACGCAGGGGGTGGCGACTGACGCCTACAAGCAGGTGATGGCCGATGTGGCGGCGCATCTTGATCTGGCGGGCCAGTTGGGGCGGGCGATCTCGGGTGGGTTGCACGTGGCGGCGTCGATCGTGCAGGTGGTGCACGATTTGGTGCGCGACGCGATCGCCGACATCATCGGGGTGGCGGTCTCGTCGATCATCCCGACCCCGAAGATCATCGCGGACGTGATCGCGTTGGCGAGCAAGTGGGCCGCCCGGCTGGGTGACAAGGTTCGGGCACTGATCACCAGTTTCGACAACCTGTCCGGCCTGTTTCGGCGAGCCGAAGACGTCCTGGACCGGTTGAAGGCTGTTTTCGGCCGCCTTTTCGCACCGGTACGCGGCGACTCTGCTGTCGATGCGTTGGCCCCCGCGCGTCGCGCCGCTGACACGACCGACTTCAGCAGGGTACCCAAGCCACCCTCCAGCGGCGACATTACCAACCCAGCGATCGCCCGGCAGGTCGAGAACTGGCTCGACCAAGTGCAGACCGCGTACCCCGGGTTGTCGCGCGACGGCGTCCGGGGCCTGTGGGACTACTCGACTGATCCCGGCTACACCGCCATGAACAACGCGCTGCGCGGAGCACCCGGCACCCCCATTCCGCCGGCCGTCCAGCAGCGGATCGACGCGGTGCATGAAGGCATCGCCAACCTGCCGCCGCAATCCGGTACCACCTACCGCGGAACCAACCTGCCCCAGTCGGTCCTTGATGAGGTGAGCCGAACTGGCTTCCTGCCTGACAAGGCGTTCACGTCATCGTCCACATCGGCGGCCACGGCAGCGGGCTTCATCGACCCTTCGAAACCCAATCCGGTGATGATTCAGATTGAAGGGACAACCGGCGTCTCAATCAAGCCCTTCTCAGCGTACGGCAACGAGGGAGAGGTGCTGCTCGGTGCCGGCACGCCGCTCCGCGTCATCAGAGAGAAACTGGGCACCGACGGGATCCTTCAAGTCATCGTCACCGACCGGGTGACGCCGTGACTGAGCGACCTGACTTTGACCGGATGACGCCCGAAGAGGTTGATGCCTGGTCCGACGCCGAGTTGGAGCGGAACCTGCGTGAGCATGCCAACGATCCGCCGTTGTTGGAGTACAACCGGGCGAAGTGGGAGACGCCACCGCAGTTCGAGTTCGCGGGTTTCGTGTTCAACTTGCGGGCGGGGTTCCTGATCATCTGCGACACACCGTTGGGTCGTCGCCGAGCTGAGAATGTGGGGTTGGTGCCGGTGGCCGAGGGGGGTTCGCTGGCCTTGGTAGTGGCGTTGGGGAGTCAGCGGCGTGAGCGTTGGGCGTTGCGGCGGGCGGACGGTGAGGTGTGGGCGTCGGACGTGGCTGGTTGGTATGCGTCGGTGCCTGCGCGATGGGTGCCGGTGCTGGCGTGGCCGCTACCGGCGAGGGGTGCAGCTGGTTCGGTGCCGGGGCCGGCAGGTGTTGAGTCGTGGACGGTGTTCACGCCTGCCCGGTACGTCCCGGAGGACGCCGAGTGGTTCGATGACCGGCCGAAGCGGAGAAGATGACTGATGAGTGATGCCCAGGCAGACGCGAATCAGCGGTTGACGGCCTTCCTGGAAGGGCTGGAACGGTTGCCCTGGTGGCGGGGTATCGCGTGGCGCGGTGTCACCGCCGGGTCCGGCTTCGGATTCACCGAACCGACGGTGGTGACCCGGGGGATCACCGCGGCTTCCCGCGACCCGCGGGTGGCGACTGCCGGTTTCACCACCCCGGGGGTGTACGCGATTCTCAGCCAGACCGGCCGCGACCTGGGTCAGTTCTCGGCGGCCCCGCAGGAGCAGGAGGTCGTCTTCGCCCCAGGCACGCTGTTGCAGTCGCAGGGGCGGATCGAGGGGCCCTGCCCGATCGTGGTGGTTTACGAGTTGCTGGTCGGTGATGGCCAGGTGCGTGGGCCTGAGGTTGATCCGGCGCGGTTGGCGTCCGACCTGCAGGCGATGCTGGATACCGCACGTGCACTGGGCCCGATCGGGCCCGTCCGCGACCGATTCGCGGGCGAGATCTGGTAGGACCACGCCACTGAGCAGATCGCGGCAGATCGCGCCGAGACCAACCTGAGCGATCTTCCGCAGATCGCCGCGCGGGAGCGAGCGGGACGAACTGAGGCAGACTCACCCCCGGTGGCGCCCGCAGCCGGTGCGGGTGCTCCCCTTGTTCGAAGTGCCTCCAAGGGTTGCTGGACGGTAGTGTGGCTGGGTCGCCCGTATCACCCCGAGGAGGCCTGACATGGCCAGCAGGCGTTCGAACTCGACGCTGGTTGCGGTCTCTGTCGTGCACGCCGGCCAGCGAGTGGATATGGCCGTGCCGGCTGAGGTGCCGCTCGCCGAACTCCTGCCGGGGCTGGTCTCTGCGCTTGGACGCTTGACCAGCGATGCCGCGACCCAAGGTTTCCGGGTGATCATGCCCTCAGGCCGCGAACTCGATCAGGGCCTCAGTCTCGCCGGCCAAGGCGTGTCCAGCGGCGCGGTGCTCTCCCTCGAGGTGGCCGGCGGCGCCAGCGGCGACGTCCGCTACGACGACATCGTCGAGGCGATCGGCGCCTCGGTCGACGGCTCCCGGACGCCTTGGCGGCGCGGTGACTCGGTGGGGCTGTCGGCTTACAGTGCGTCCGGATTGTTCGGGGTGGCTGCGGCGCTGTTGGTGCTGGGCGGCGCCGATTCGGTGGTGGCGGCCATTCCCGCACTGGTGGGGGCGGGGCTGGTCGGGCTAGCAGCGATGGTGCTGGTTCGCCTCTCGGTGGTGGGCGGCGCGGTCGCGCTGACGATGACTGTGCCGCTGCTGGTGGGCGCGGCCGGGTTCGTGTTGGCCCCAGATTCGTTGGCGTCCGGGCAGGTAGCTGTGGCCGGGGTGGGCGTCCTGCTCGGATCGGTAGCTTGCCTGCTGCTGCCCCGTCGTCACCGGGCGGTCGCGGCTGGTCCGGTCGTGGCCGGCCTGGCGGCGCTGCTCGTTGGCGGGCTGGGCGGCTTCGCGAGCGTCCCCCTCGATCGGGCAGCCGCCCTCGCGGTCGCCCTGGTGACCGTCACCGTACTGCTGGCACCGTGGCTGGGGCTGGCCCAGATCCCGGCCCACATCGACGCGATCTCGCCCGCGCCGCGGGGCGGCATCGACGGGCGGGTCGTCGCCGCGCAGCTGGGCGCTGCCGATGTCGCCGTGCTGGCGACCCGGGTCGCGGCGGGGCTGGTGACGGCCTCGCTCGCGCCGCTGGTCGCCACCACGCCGGCGGGCGCCCTGCTGATGGCCTGCGTCGGGTTCGCGTTCCTGCTGGGCACCCGCAGTCTGTACGGGCGGGCCGAGGTGCTCGCCGGAGTGGTCGGCGGCCTGGTCACCCTGGTGGTAGCCGGGGTCACGTCGACGATCGCGATGCCGGGACTACTGCCTTGGCTGGTCGGGCTGACCGTACTGGTCGGTGGTTTCGTGCTGGCCTGGAACGTTATCTCGGTGGGGTTGCGACCGTGGCTCACCCGCGCCGCCGACGGCCTCCACGTGGTCGCGCTGATGGCGGTGCTGCCGCTCACACTGCTGGTTTGGGGCCTCGCCTGATGGCATCCAACAAAGAGATTCTCGAGGCGCAGCGGTACAATCGGCGCCGCCTGGTGACCGCGTTCATGTCGGGTACCCCCGGTGGACGCGAACTTGAGCCGCGCTCGCTGGGGCGTCCACTGGTTGCAGGCCTGGTGATCGCCGCCGTGTTGGCGCTGGTCGGGGTGGTGATGGGCCGGTTCGCGCCGGTGCTGCCCTCCGGGTGGCAGAACGACACCCTGGTCATCGTCAAGGGTTCGGGGGCACGCTTCTTCAGCATCGACGGCACTCTGCGCCCGGTAGCCAACGTCACCTCGGCGCGGCTGCTCGCCGACCCGTCGTCGTTCCAGACCGCCGAGGTGGACGCCTCCGCGCTCGACGGCATCCCCCGTGGCGCCGAGGTCGGGATTCCTGAGGCACCCGACCTGGTGCCCCCCCGTGAGCTACTCCGCTCGGGGCAGTGGACGGCCTGTGCCACCAAGGGCGGCCAGACCCACACCTGGGTGGCTGAGGATCCTGCCGGGCTCGACGTGGGGGCTACGGCTGTGGTCTCGAGCGAGGGCGAGACCTACCTAATCGCCGATGGACGCCGGCACCGTGTCGCAGACCCGGGCGTCCCGTTCGCGCTGGGCCTGGAATCCGCGACCGTCCACCCTGTGGACGCGGGTCTCCTCAACGTGTTCGAGCGGGGCTCTGACTTCGACCGGTTGCAGATTCCGGACGCGGGTCAGCCGGCGACCGGCATGCCTGCCCGGTTGCGCACCGCGGTGATCGGCTCGGTGGTGCAGGTCGAACAGGGGGCGTCCGCCGCCCGCTACGTGGTGACCGGGCACGGCCGGATCACGCCGCTGTCCGAGGTGGCCTACAGTCTGTTCCGGATCGGGACCGGCGCCGAGGCGGGCAACCCACTCACCGCGACGCTGGCCGAGATCTCGTCGTTGCAGGTCGACACGGCCTCGGTGGTGCCAGCCGACTGGCCTGTCACCCTGGGGTCCGCGCTGGATGAATCCCGGCGGGTCTGTGGGCGACTGGTGGCTGGCGGCGAGTCCGTGTCCACCGAGCTCGCGAGCATCCCGGCGCCGGCGGCCACCACGCCCGGCCAGGCCGCGCCCACCGACATCGCCGGTGCCACCGTGCAGGGTGGCTCGGGAGCGCTGGTACGTGCCACGTCCGGTGGGACGCTGGGCGCGTTCGCCTTGGTCACCGATCTCGGTCGCGCCCACGGGCTCGAGGGTGACCCCGCCACGACGCTGGGCGCCCTCGGCTACACCCTGGACGATGTCGAGACGGTGCCGGCTGCCTGGCTGGCGCTCGTCCCGGCCGGGGTGTCGCTGTCGCCGGAGGCTGCCTGGCAGACGGTGACGGTGAACCGGTGAGGCGCCTGGGGGCTGCCCTGCTGCTATCAGGGGTGATTGCGCTGGTGGGACCAGCCTCTGCGGAGGCCGAGCCGCTGGGGGCCGAGTGTTCATCGGGCGCGGGTACGCTCATCGCGCAGCCGCCGGTCGCTCTCGGGCAACTCGGTATCACGTCGGCCTGGCGGCTGTCGCAGGGCGAGGGCGTCCGGGTGGCGATCGTCGACTCCGGCGTCGACGCCGCGAACCCCCATCTTGAGCAGGCAGTCGACCCGGGCATCGACCTGGTCGCCGGCGGTGACGGCAGCACCGACACCTTCGGGCACGGCACGGCGGTGGCGGCGGTCATCGCGGCCCGGCAGGTGCCTGGTTCAGGGCTAGTCGGGGTGGCGCCGGCGGCCCGGATCGTCCCGGTGCGGGTCTACGCGTCCGATGACCGCGACGCCGGCCCGACCGCCGCACGCACCGCGGCCGGCATCGAGTGGGCCTCGCAGCAACCCGGAGTCAAGGTGATCGTGGTGCCGCTGACCACCGAGTCGGACGAGGTCGTCCTGCGGGACGCCGTCAACGCGGCCACCGCCCGCGGGGTCCTGGTGGTGGCCGCAGCGGGCAACGCAACCGGCTCGCAGGCGCCCACCGTGCAGTTCCCGGCCGGATATCCGGAGGCGCTGTCGGTGACCGCGCTCGATCTGTCCGGGCAGGCGCCGGTCGGTGGGGTGCATGTCGAGGTGGCGGCGCCGGGTCAGCAGGTGCTGGCGGTGGCCGGCCTCAGCGACTGCGTGCTGGCGGCCGACCAGCCGTCGACCTCCTACGCGTCCGGGTACGCTGGCGGGGTTGCCGCGCTGGTGGCCGCCGCGTACCCCGACGAGTCGCCGGCCGACTGGCAGTACCGCTTGCTCGCCACCGCGCTGCGTCCGAACGCAGGCGAGCGCAGCGTGACGGTCGGCTGGGGTCTGCTCGCGCCCTACGATGCGCTCAACTTCGTCAACGACGGCGGCCGAACTGGGCCGGCAAATCCGCACTTCCCGGCGCCGGTCGCCGAGGCGCCGCCGGGCATGGCACGACCTGCCCCCACCCCCGACCACGCTGCCGAGATCCGGCTGGCGCTGGGTGCCCTGACCGGTGGGGCGGTTGCGTCCGTGGTGGGCGGCCTTCTGGTGCGCAGGTTGCGCGTCACCCCCGGCGCTGCGGACAACTAGCGCACGTCCGGCCGATGCTGAGACAGGTCGACCGGCACCGCTGTTGCCTCTTCGCCGACCCACCGATCACCTGCCGTCACCGTCCGAGCCGCTGCTTCAGCTTGTCGAGGGTGCAGGTCTCGCGGGTGTCGACGCCGGTGGCCAGGTAGGCCGGGCAGGTGCCGGTGGCGGCGGTGACCCCGAGCAGGATCCCCAGGCCGATGAACAGCTTGCCCACCAGCGATCTCGACTTCGCAATCCCCAGTGTCAAGAAGACCAGCGCGAACAGTCCGCGGGCGGCGCGGTCGAGGCTTCCTTCGTTCTGAATCGGTTCCATGACTCCTCCTTCGATGTCCGACACGATAGGCGTGTCAGGGGTCTGTCGTAAGGTGTCGGGCAGATACTCAAAGATCGAGTCACGGAGGGTTCGCCGATGCCCGCTCGTTCAGTTCCCGTCTCCCCGACGTTCGTGACCGTGTCCGAACACGAGGTCTGGTTGCGTGCGGTCCGCCAACTCGACGGCTGCACGCTGCTGGCGAACTTCCGGCTGTCCGACCGCCACAAGGACCATGAGGTCGACCTGGTCGCCTTGATGCCCGACTCCGGCATCGTCACCGTTGAGGTCAAGGGCTCCCACGTCTGGTACGACGCCCACCAAGGCTGGCTGATCCAGCGCGACGGCCAACCCCAGCGCATCGATCCCGTCGGCCAGGCCCGCGACGCCTGCTACGCGCTGCGCAACTACGTCGAGGCCGATCCCCGCTGGGGATCGCGCGGGCGCCTGAGGTGGGGCCATCACATCGTCCTGCCGCGCACCCAGCTGCATGACGACTTCGCCACCCCCGATTGCCCGCGCTGGCAGGTCAGCGGCGCGAACGACCTTGAGGCGCTCGGCCAGCGGCTTTGGGACACCACATCGTTGTATCGACTAGACGCCAGGCTGCCGACGTCCGACGACATCAACCTGGTCTGCGAGATCCTCAGCGGACGCAACCAGCCCGTCCGTGACCTTGTCGCGATAGCCGACGACCGGCAGGCGCTGGCCGATCGGCTCACCATGGAGCAGTCGAACCTGCTGAACGTCACCCGCCTGCTGAACCGTGTCGAGATCCGCGGCGGAGCCGGATCGGGCAAGACCGTGCTGGCGATGCGCCAGGCCAAAGACCTGGCGTCCGGGCGCGGCGGCGGCGCACGACAGCGGGTCGGGGTGGTCTGCTACTCCTACGGCCTGGCCGAGTACCTCCGCCGCGAACTGCTGGTCGGGTCCCGCGGCAAACGGCCTGCCTTCGTCGGCACCTTCGAAGACCTCGGCCGCAGCTGGGGCGTCCCGATCACCGGTGACCGGCAGGACTCCCGGTTCTGGGAGATGGAACTCCCGGCCCGGATGGCTGAGGCGGCCCTGAGCCTCGACGACGGTGCCAGGTTCGACGCGATCATCATCGACGAGGCCCAGGATTTCGCCGACGACTGGTGGACGCCCCTGCTGAACTCACTTCGCGACGAACAGGTCGGCGGCCTGTACGCATACTCCGACGAGAACCAGCGCGTCTTTGCCCGGTTCGGACGCCCACCGGTCGCCATGGTGCCGTTGTTGCTCGACCACAATCTCCGCAACACCCGCCAGATCGGTGAGAGCTTCGTCCCGCTGGCGCCCACGTCCATGGAGTTGCGCGGCGGCGACGGCCCAGAGGTGAGCTTCGTCCCCGCGCGGGTCAGCGAGGCCCTCGAGGTGGCCGATGAGCAGGTGGAGGCGCTGCTCGAGGAAGGCTGGCGCCCAAAGGACATCGCGCTGATCACGATGGGCGCGCGTCACCCGGTGCAGGCCGAGCGCCAGCAGACGATGGGCTTCGCCGGCTACTGGGACGACTTCTGGTCGAACGACGACATCTTCTACGGCCACGTGCTCGGCTTCAAGGGGATGGAACGCCGGGCGGTGGTGCTGTGCGTCAACGAGGACGGCACCCGCGACCGTGGTCGGGAACGGCTCTACGTCGGGCTCTCGCGGGCGACCGATCGGCTGGTCGTGGTGGGTGACCTCGCCGCGATCGAGCGGATGGGTGGCGGAGCGGTGGCTCAACACCTCGGCACCGCGTGAGCCTCGGACGTGGTCTGCCTGAAGCGGTGACGCGCAGCGGCGTGGCGCGCGATGATGTGGATACCCCTTTGGAACCGATGACGGCGGAGGACCGATGAGAGACAGCTACCGGCACAAGATGGAGGGCCTCGTGGCCGATGTGCTGACGATGATGCACCTCGTCCGCACCGCGGTGGAGCGCGCCAACCGGGCGCTGTTCGAGGCCGACCTGGACGCGGCGCAGGCCGTCATCTCGGGCGACGAGGTGCTCGACCAGATGTATGACGATCTGGACGCCCGCTGTCTCGCGCTGCTGGCCACCGAGCAACCGGTCGCCGGCGAGCTGCGCACGCTGGTCGCCCTGACCCGGATGTGCGCCGACCTCGCCCGGATGGGCGACCTGGCTGCACACGTCGCCAAGATCGCCAGGATGCGCTATCCCGAGCATGCGGTGTCCGAAGCCGTCCGACCCAACATGGAACGGCTCGGCCGGATCGCCGCAGAGATGGTCGGGATGGCCGCCACCGCTCTGGAGCAGCGCGATGTCTTCGACGCGCGGCTGATGGCCGAGTATGACGACGAGGCGGACGACTTGCGAACCCAGCAGTTCAAAGTGCTGCTGTCGGACGAGTGGGCCGACGGCGTGCGTGCGGCGGTGGATGCAGCACTGCTCGGCCGCTACCTCGAACGAATCGCCGACCACGCGGTCCTGATCGGCAGCCGGGTCGTGTACATCGTCACGGGCCTGCATCCCCAAGGTGCGCAATGGACGATCGCTTGAGCGTCTCCCGACGATTCGGCGTTCAGGACCCGAGCCAGGCGAGGACGTCGCGGATCGGCCGGTTGCTCGCCGCACCCTGCGCGTGGGTGAGCCGCCGATAGGTGATGACGGTGCAGTTGGCGATCGACGCCGCTGTCTCCGCGACGATCTCGGGCGGGAAGAACTCGTCACGCTCGGCGCTGAGGATCAGCACCGGCGCCTTGATGCGGCCGAGCACGTTGCGGGCATCGTAGGTCTCCTCAGCGTCCCGCTCCACCAGCAGGTCACCTGGCGGGACCTTCATCGCCGCCAGGAGCCGTCCCACCAGGGGGGCGAGCGCGCGCCGGACGGTGCGCCATCGCTCACCCGGGAAGACGAGTACCAAGGACGCCGCCCCGGCATCGGCCAGTCGGCCCTCCGCGACGGCGGTGGAGATCTCGTGGTCGAGCTCTCCGCCGACTGCGGTGGCGCCCGAGAACGCCAGCACCACCCGTCCCACCAGCTCCGGATGGTTCGCAGCCAGGTAGATGGCGACCATCCCCCCATACGAGACGCCATAGACCAGGTCGGCGTGTCCGGCCAGATGCTCGCGGATGAACTGGGCGTAGTCGTCAGCCATGTCGGCGACGCTGTGACCGGTCGGCATGTGACGTCGCCGGGTGACGTCCCAGAACCTGAATCCTGTAGCCAGATAGGGACGCCGGGTGCCGGCCAGGAACTTGCCGAGCCAACCGCTCTGGATCGTCGAACCCGGGCCGCCCTGCAGGTGCAGCAGGTTCTTGGGGCCGGTGCCGATCACCGAGTACTCCATGCCATTCGACGAGGTGCCCAAGTGCGGTTCGCCAAGGGCCTCACCGGTAGATCGGCTGCGCCGCATCAGCACCATGCCCGCAGCCACTGCGGTGCCGACGAGGAGGGCGCTCGGAATCCACCTGCCCGTCACTGTCCCCATGGCGACAGCCTAACCCTGCCTGTCATCGGGTGATCCCTGCTGGGCGTCGCGACCCGGCAGGGCGTCAGTCGGTGGCCGACCGGCGAGGACGGACTGCCGC
>CALMKG010000104.1 GCA_937867175.1 uncultured Propionibacterium sp.
GGCCAAGAGGACGATCGCCTGGGTGCGCCCGTCCGAACTGGTGACCACTCTCGGCTCTGACCGGCTCCGTCGGGGCATCGATCTGGAGGCCGAACTCGCACGGCGGGCTCGCCGCACTCCGGTACAGGCGGCGTGGAAAGTCCGGCGTCGGATCACCCGAAACGCCATCGGTCGACCCGAGTCGTCTGCGCCGACCGTCACTGAGCAAGGGATTCGGCTGTGAAGCGGCCAGCGGACACCCGGCCGCCATTTGCCAAGCCCGAAGGACTGCGCGCGACGTTGCATCGCCTGCACGCAGCCGGCGAGACGAGCTGGCGTGATGACCCCGAGGCCGCAGACCTGATGCGCTACGCGATGGACAAGTACGGCGCGCTCGCGCGAAAGCACCGCCTGGAGCCCGAGGAAGCAGCGGTCGCTGCATTCGAGGTCATGCGTACCCGCGCCGCACGCAACGCCTGCGATCCCTGGGCCGTGGTCACCCGGGCGGTGCAGGTCACGCTGATCGCCGAAGAACGCGCGAACGGGCTCCTGTGCTCAACCCACCAAGCACGCCGCCCGCAGGTCTCCGCTCATCACGACGCCGAGCGATTCAGCGACCGAGACGTGGCACTGATCGACTACCACCCCGCGTTCAGAGACAACCTCATGACGGCCCTGGCCGACGGGCTCAACGAGGACAACGAGCCGACCAACGCCTTCTTCGCACTCGACGACACCGTGGAGGTCTTCATCGAGCTGGGATGGCCGACCGAGATCGCACGCAACGGCGTCGAGTACATCTGCAACCGCCTCGGGCGCTCGGACAACCGCCAGGCTGCGTTCGAGGCGTTGCGCCGCGACCGCCACCCGCTCGCTCTGCTGGACATCGACCAGAGCGCGTGGCTTGCGATGCTGAGGGCCGTTCTGGGCAACCAGAGCAGCGTGCGTGCCAAGACGAACGCGGGCCGCGGAGTTCTTCTACTACTGCTCATCGGATACGACGTTGACGACGTTCTCGACATGCCGGAGATTGCGCGGACGATCGTCGCGGCCGCCGATGCCCTCGTGCCAGGAGCGAGCCGTGTCTGACCAGAACGGGCACATCGAACTGGCGCGCACCGTCGACTCGATCCTCATCGGGTTCCGGCACCGCCAAGACCTCGGCGACATCGACGCACTGATGCGGTCGATCGAGCAGCATGGTCTGTTGCAGCCCATCACGATCACGCCTGACGGAGTGCTCGTCTGCGGTCGACGGCGGCTCGAAGCCGTGAAGCGGTTGGGCTGGCGCACCTTGAAGGTATGGGTACGGTCCGGCCTCTCCGACGTGTTGTCGCGCATCATTGCGCAGCAGGACGAGAACGAGCAGCACAAGCCGCTCACGCCGTTGGAGGAAGCAGCACTCTTCGACGAGCTGTCGAGGGTGCTCGCCGAGGATGCAGCACGCCGGCAGGAGGCGTCGCGGTTCGGAAGTCTGCCGACTCAGGACGGAGTGAACGGTGGTGCGGACTCCGCACCACCGGAAATCATCGGGGAAGTGAGCGGTGGTGCGGACTCCGCACCACCGTCTGGCCCAGGAAAGACCCGCATCCAGGCATCGCAACTGGTGACGAGGAAGCAGTCCCACCAGCGATTGGAGCAGATTCTCGCGGTACGACGTGCGAGTGAGGATCACGGCCTTCCGTCCCTCGTCCGCGAGCTCGCGGCTAGGGAGCTGCGGGACATCGAGAACGGCGCTGACGTGTCACCGGCGTTCCATCGGGTCAAGGCAGCGATCGAGCTTGCTGGAGCCGACTTTCCCGCGGAAGCGTCGACAACTGTCGAAGCACTTGAACAACTCCGGGACGAAGCCGACGAGCGAGCCAGGCAGGACCGCGCACGAGGCGGCGGCAGACCGCGCGCCAAGAGGAACAACCCTGCCACCTCGCGGTCGCTGCGCGCGTTCGTCTTGACCTGGAGTGACCTCGATGGCTGGTCGCGCCACTACAACGCTGCCGAGGTCGCGGCCCAGCTCAAGGACTCCGACTTGGAGATGTTCGAGCGAGTGCTCGCCGAGACCATCGCCTTCGCTGACGCGGTGCGTTCAGCCCGTGCTTCCGCCGCCGAGACGATGAGCGCCTGAGCACGACCGTTGGGGCCGCGTGGACACCTATGTCGTGTCCACCCAAGTCTCCGCCGGAAGGAAGCCCTCATGCTCCGCGAAGCCCCGGATCAGTTCCCGACTCGTCGTGTGCTCGTCGCCGCCATCCTCGCTCTCGCGCTCCTCGCGGCGCTCATCTTCGCCACCGTTTCCTTCCGATCCGGCACGCCCAGCGACCCAGGACTCGTCCCGACGACCGAGCTGCACGAGTCAGGGCCGTGGACCCGCGGGGCGACTGAGGACACGCCAGGGGTGCTGCGTCCGTTGACACCGACCACTGATCCCGAGACCTTCGCGCGTCGCGTGGCAGCGGGGCTGTTCGATTGGGACACGGCCAGCGCCACCAGCAGGAACACCTACGTCGAACGGCTGGTCGCCGTGGGAGATCCGAGCGGCGAGTCGACACCGGGGCTGGTCGCCGACATCGCCGGGTATCTGCCCAACGACGAAGCATGGCGTCAACTGCGCAGCTACTCCACCCGCCAGCGGATCGAGATCGACAGCCTGAGCGTGCCGACGCTGTGGGAGCAGGCGCTCCGGGAGGCCGGACCTGACGGACTCGCGCCGGGGACAACGGCCTACACGGTGACCGGCGTTCGCCACCGGGCAGGTATCTGGGAGAGCGAACCGGTGACGAGTTCGCATGATGTCGCGTTCACCGTGTTCATCGTCTGCGGGCCGACCTACACCGAGTGCCACCTGCTGCGCCTGTCCCGGCTCGACGAGCCGCTGGACTGAGGGCAGCAGACGAGCGACGAGCACAGGCCATGTCATGAACAAGACTCTTCTCGCTGGAGGCGCGGCACTGGCGACAGTGATGCTCGGCCCAGCCACCGTCCTCCTGGGCCTCGCAGCACTCATCAACCCGGCACAGGCCGCGTGCGTGCCAACCACCTCGACCGCCGTCTCAACCACGAACGGGAGTCCCGCTGGAGCCGATACTCCTCCCGAGACGAGTCGCGTGGTCTTCCCCCTTCCCGCCGGGACGTGGGTCAGGACGAGCGGCTACGGAATGCGGGTCCACCCGATCACCGGGGAACGCAAACTCCACACCGGCGTCGACTTCGCTGCTCCTGCCGGTACGCCGATCCTGGCTGCGGCCGACGGGCGAGTGGCCTTCGCCGGACCGGCCAGCGGGTACGGGCACCTGATCCTGATCGAGCACACCGTCGGCGGGCAGCTCGTCGCCACCGGCTACGCCCACATGTACGCCAACGGCATCGGGGTCTCCGTGGGAGATCAGGTTCACGCTGGCGACCACATCGCCGATGTGGGCAGCGACGGCTACTCCACCGGCGCTCATCTGCACTTCGAAGTCCGACCCGGCGGAGCATGGGCTGCCACCGTCAATCCCGAGCCGTGGCTCGCGGGACACGGCGCCTCCCAAGTCGACCAGAACAGCAGCACAACCGTCATCCCAGCCGGCTGCGGAGCCGACAACGTGGCAGCCCCCGATGAGTTCGACGGCTCCAACCCCGATGCGATGGTCGACGACCCCACGAGCAACGGCAAGATCACCGCCCGCACCGCCTATGTCCTCGCCCAAGTCCGGGCTCGGTTCCCTGAATCCTCCTGGGCCTGCTGGTCACCCCGCCCCGGAACCGACTCCGACCACCCGCGCGGACGCGCCTGTGATGGGACCTTCGGGAACTCCATCGGGCAAGCCGCCAAGGGGCACGCCTTGGAGTACGGCTGGGAGGTCACCAACTGGCTGAAGGCCAACGCGACCAAGCTCGGCGTCGAGTACCTGATCTGGCAGGGCAAAATCTGGAGCGTCGCACGTTCCAGCGAAGGATGGCGTCCCTACAACGGAGGCGGGATGCACGATCCCGCCAGCATCACCGGAGGGCACTTCGACCACTGTCATCTCAACGTCGCATCCGGGGTCCAGGCATGAACCGGGCGGCGACCCTTGCAGCCGCGTCTGTCGGGCCGGACTTCGGTGCGCTGAGCGGTGCTGGAACGCTGCGCTCGATGGTCGGCGCGCTGCTGACCTACGGCCTGTTGACCTCGGCGTTGATGGTCATCGTCTGCGCGGCGGCCTGGGCGATCGCGTCCTCGTCTGGGAGCTGGCAAGCATCCGCGAAGGCCAAGACCGGGCTCTTCGTCGCGCTCGGCGGCGCGGTCCTCACCGGCGGGGCGCTGGCGTGGGCTAACTGGTTGCTCGACCTTGGAGCGTCGCTGTGAGCCGCCCGGCGTACACGGGCGAGGCCGACGGACAGCTCGCCTTCGACATCGAAGGCATGATCCACGCCGCTGAGGTCGAAGCGGCTCCTCCGTGGACGGGAGCACCGCTGCACTTCACTGTCGACTACTACCGGCCCGGTGAGCTCGACGCCGCCTTCGCGCATTGGCAGTTCCTCAACCGTGGAGTCCTCGGCTCCTACGCCGCGAGCCGGATGTGGCACCGCGCCATCGCGGTTCCCGGCAACGTCCA
>CALMKG010000105.1 GCA_937867175.1 uncultured Propionibacterium sp.
ATCGTCGCGGGGTCGGTGGGGGTGAACGCGAGTTTCATGTGCCGAGACTACGTCCCGCGACTCGTCTGCGACAGTGCTGCCGGGCCGTGGCTCCACAGGCGTAGGGCCACCGGGACGGCGGTGAACACTGCCAGAGTCGAGAAGAGCGCCGCCGCGATTGGGCGTCGCCTTGCCTCACAACTCGAACCGCTTCCGCTCGGGGAGGACTACCGCGCGTTGACCATCAGCGAAAAGGACGGATACTTGCTGGCGATTGTCCAGGACAGCAGCGGCGGCACCCTGATCGAGATTCCGGCGGAGATCGCGCCGCTACGCGACCTGTTGTGCAACGTCCACCACTCTGCTTCCTGTGGCTGACTGTTGCCTGTTGCCACAGCAAAGAACCACGACCAGCCACTCACGAGCCTGAATGCCGTGCCGGAGTCGGTGGGCGAGAGTGTAGGGTGTCGCTCCGGAAGGTCGCGGTGCTGCGACTGGCTTCACCCGCGACGAGGCTCACACACATCGCGGGGAACGGAGGAACCCAATGCCGCTGCGCAAGGCCAAGTCGAGGTCCACATCTGCGCGTCCCACCTCGGTCGTGGTCACTGCGCACCCTTCCGACGCCTTGGTCGCCACCGACATCGAAGTCGGCCTGAAGAAGCTGGGCATCACGGCCAGACTCGGCGATCCCGAGCCGACCGATACTGCCTTGGTGGTGGTCTTGAGCCCGGCACTGTCGCAGGAGCGTCTGCTGGAGATGGCCTTGATCGAGGACGCCCGATTGGTGCCGGTTGTCGCGAGGCCAGTGGATGCGTCCACGGTGCCTTCCGTACTGGCCAGCCTCAACTGGATACCTTGGCTTCCCGACCAGCGGGGGCAGACGGTCAGGATGATCGCCAGCGCATGTCTGACCGATCTGCCTCAGTACCGGGCAACCCAGAGTCTGTTGGCGAGGGCCGAGGGCTGGGTGGCCGCGGGCAGGCTTCCACAGGACACCATCAAGACACCCAGGGCACTGAAACAGGCGCGCAAGGACGCCGCCGACTCAGGCTTGGAACGCACTCCCCCGGTGGTCGTCGAGTTCTTGGCGCGATCAGAGGCCGCCACCCGGGCGACCCTCATACGCCGTTGGTTGCGCGGCCTTGCTTGGTTCGTGATTTCCGCGCTGCTGGTGGCGGCGAGCATCCGGGTCTGGGGCTCCTTGGAATACATCAGGGAACGCCACCGACTCGATCTCCTCGCCTCCTCCCTGATGGAAACCCCCTTTCCGAACGTACAGATGATGAAATTGGCTGCCTTGATGACGATCAACCTGGACCACGGGGAGCGCCCTTCGGCGGAAGTCAGCGACATGGTGCTGGGGTTGATGGTCGAACCCAGTCCCACCCAGCGGTTCGACTCGTCGCCGGACGCCATGTTCATCAATGGCACGGCCATCGATGATGAAGGCAACATGCTGTGGGGTGATGGCGCCGGAGGCATCTGGAAGATGGCGAAGGGTGCCAGCACACCGGTCCGCGTCGCCGAGGGGGTGACGCCGATGCTCGATTACTTCGCCGCGGTACCCGACGGGTCGGTTTGGGCGGCCGCTGGTTACGAAGAGGTCGTGGTGGAGCGCGATGGCGTCCGGCAGGCGCTCGCCGTCGCCGGGATCTCAGGGTTGATCCTGTCGCCGGATGGCAGTGTTCTCGGCATCGACACCGAACACGGCTTCGAGGTCTGGGACTTGGCGGCCACTCCGCAACGGATCCTTCGGACCTTCCCGGAGCAGGTGCTGGGCTACGGCGTCCTTGCCGATCAGCTGACCACTGTCATTCGTGGTGACGGCACGATCCGGGTGGTTGCCGCGGCAAGCGGTGAGGTTATGCGAGAACTGCCCGACATCGCCAATGACATGAGCACCGCCGCGGTTGGCCGGACCGGCCAGGTCGTCGTCCAGGGGCTCGATCACCGGCTTTGGCTCAGCGACGGCGACCGTTTCGAGTCGACCGGCATCCCGGTGGACGACCTGTTGTCCGGCCTGGCGATCACAGAGCAGGGCGTCCTGCTCCATGCCAACAACGGAGGCGTCGTGCAGCTCACCGACCTCTCGTCGCTGAGGCCACGCGGAACGGTGTGCACCAGTGCATCCGTGGTTGGGCTCACGACCTCCCCGGACGGCACGTGGGTCATCTGCGATTACGGCGCCGACAACGAGGCCTGGGATCTCGGACGAGTGCTCCCGCGACCACCCGATGCCACGGCGCAGGCGACCCTGACGGCCGCCGCGGGAGGGGTTGCGGCCTCCGTTGCTGGAAGGGACATCACGATCACGAAATCCGGACAGGCCAGCCACACGCTGAGCATCCCCGAACTGGTGAGCAGTGGATGGTCTCGCGGCGGGACGGCATCCACTGTCGCGCTTTCGACCGACGGATTGGGTTTGGCGGTCGGGTCGGATTTCGGCGATGTTGTGCTGCTGGATGTAACAATCGCCGGCGAATTGCGTGGTGCGATGGCATGGAGCTCACCCGACGGTTCGCCGGTACTGGGCATTGAACTCGAAGCGCAGCAAGCCGCCGTCCACACCACGACCGGCACCTGGGCGATTCCGGCTTGTGTCGGGTGCTCAGGTGATCCTGACCTGCTGCTTGATGTGGTACGTACCCACCTGATGCCGTGCTACGGCTCGGGCACCGAAGACCTGGTCGGGCCCCGAGCGGTCGAGCGACTCGGCATCGTCACTTGTCCGGGAGCTTGAGATGGCCCTGCAGCGCATCTTCATCAGCTACTCCCGTCATGATCAGAAGGGCGCCCTCGACCTGGCCGAGCGCCTCCGGGCGGCCGGCTTCACTCCTTGGGTCGATCAGAAGTCGATCCCGGTTTCGGTGCCCTGGCTGGCAGAGATCAACCATGCGATCAGGGCCAGCGTGGTCTTCGTGATCTTCGACTCCGCGGGCTGGCGGGCGTCCAAGAACTGCGCACATGAGGCCCAGATCGCACAGGGGTTGGTCAAGCCCGCGGTGCGTATCCCGGCCGATTCCGACCCCGAGACGTGGGCGGAGCGGGTCGGAGCCGCCTACTTGGCCGCGGCTCCGACGGAGGCGCTGCGGGCCCAATTGTTGGGCGACAGCGAGCGCTGGAGGGCGGCCAACCACCCCGCCGATCATCTGCCTCGCGGTCGCCTGCTGCGGGGGTTCCGTGCGGTGCTTCCGACGGTCGCCCACGACGGTTCCGCGCATGCATATGTCGGCGCCGGGCGTCGCGCGGCGTTGCGCCGCGGCCTGGTAACCACACTGGTCGTGCTGCTGAGCCTGACGCTCTGGTTGAGTTGGCGCGTCGCCGACAGCCTGACCCAGGCACTTCCCGACCAGTACGAGGAGACGCTCGCGGGTCAACGAGCTGGCCAGCAGATCAGCGGTGCGCTTGCTCGCAACCCGTACCAAGGGCTCAGCACAGCCATTGAAGCGGTCTCGGCAGCAGACTCCAGCGACAGCGTCCTTTGGGGCTTAAGCAAGGCGCTGGACGTCAACGTGCCCGTGCGGATCGAAGGATCTGCCGAGGCCGTCCTCGCCGATCCCCTGCCCGAGACCACGCTCTGGGCATCAACCGGCAGCATGGCCACCTACCTCCCGGACCGCTCCCAAGTGCTGTTGACTTCCGCGGACGAAGGTCTCACCGTTCCCGCGAAGGGACCGGTCACCGCGCTCGCCTGGGCGCCCGACGGGAACTACCTGGCAATCGCCGAGTCGGCAGGGGTGCGCGTGGTGGACGCGAGACGAGGGGTGGCCGTCGACCTGCTGCGTGGGTTGGACGCCCACATCGACCAGCTGGACTGGCCCGAGCCGAATGTCATCCATGGTCACAGCGGTGGGTTGACCGCGACTTGGCAGGTGGCGGCCCATGAGATCCTGTCGGTGGATGGCTCATGGTACGTGGATCTGGCCGCCAACCCCGATCGCACCGTCATGTACGCGCTGGGACGCGGGGGCACGGTCACTCGGATCATGCAGGACGATGTGTCGACCCCGGTGGCGATTCCGAATGCCACCCGGTCCTACTCGATCGAATGGATTGCCGATCGCTGGGTCGTCGGCAGTGCTACCGACTCTGGAGGCTTCTTGACCACCATCTCCGAAACCGGGGAAGTCACCGATCAGATCGACCTCGGTGACTGCTGGCCAACCGCGCTGGCCGCGGGCGAGACCTCCACCGCCTTGGTGGTCTGCTTCGCTGACTTCGGCTTCCGCACCGTTGATCTCGATACGCATGAGATTGCCTTTCAGCCGGTCGACACCCAACCGACGAGCGTGGCCCTGGGACCGCTGGGAGACGTGCTGGTCGGCAGCCACGCATCGGAACTGTTCCGCGCAGGTGCCGGCGGTGGTGAGCTGATCGGGGTATGGGGCAGCATGTGCGTAGGTGGTGCGGAGTTCCTGCTGTTCAGCCCGGACGGCCGCAAGCTGCTGAAGGCCGGAGCAAGTGCTCGCAGTGCCTGCATCGAGCTTCGTGACGACCCCGACGACCTGGCGCGAACCAGCCGGATCGTGCCGGACGAGGCGGCCATGACCAATGTGCGGGCGGCAACTTGGTCTCCCGACGGACGCTTCCTGGTGCTGGGATTCACTTCGGGACATGTTTGGATCTACGACACCGAGGTCTTCTACTCTCGGCAGTTGACCGTGCCGACCGGGTCAGAGATCCGCGGCCTGGCCTTCACCGCCGACGGCCAGGACCTGATCGCAGTCACCCGGAACGGTGAGGTGATCCGGATCTCTGCGACTCTCGCGATGGCCTCCACGCAAGAACGGGTTGCGGAGGCACGCGCCCGCTGGCAGGTGGGAGCAGGCGGCGGGCTGGCGTAGGGGCGGGCTCGGAAGCGTGCCGAACCTCGGCGCTTGGCTTCTCGGCTGCCGTCGAACTGGCCATCGCGGGTCAGCGCGGCCCAATCTCGTCGCGGCCTTACCGGGTGGCCGAACATACCCCTCTCCATTTGCGTATCGGCTCTGCCGAACGAGAGGGGAAGACCAGTATGAACACCATCATCAGAATCATCGCTTGTTGCCTCGCAGCAGTCTTGGCGCTGACCGCGGCTGGCTGCGGTTCAGAACCCAACAAGCCGGCCGACGCAGGAACCACTGCCCTGGTGGTGGTGACTGGCAACCATGAGGGCAACCCCGCACCAGCGGTGACTGATGCGCTGAGACCCGTCGTCGAGCGCGCGATGTGGAGCGGGCGGGTCGCTGTCGTCACCGGCGACGGGGCTCCCGCGGTGCTGTCCGACAAGGAACTGCGGCTCGACAAGCTGGGCGGCACCCGCGCGGGTAACGAGTCGGTGGTGAGACGCAACACCAGGCGACTGAACGCTGCGCTCGTCACGCCACCTCGCACCGATGGCGCCGATACCTGGGCCGCTATGGCGAAGGCCGCGAATGAACTCCGTGGTATGTCCGGCGTGGAGGAACGCATCATCGTGGTCCTGGACAACGGTCTGGCGGACCGCGGCGTCCTCAACTTCGCCCAGCTCGGTTCCCTGGAGATGGACCCCACCGACGCAGTCGGCCAACTGCGGGACAAGGGGCTGCTGCTCGACCTGCAGGGCATCACCGTCCACTTGTCGGGGTTGGGCTCCACCGTCGACCCTCAGGCGCCGCTCAGCCCCAAGGCCCACACCAGACTCACCGAGATCTGGGTTCAGGCGCTCGAGGCCTCCGCAGCCACGGT
>CALMKG010000106.1 GCA_937867175.1 uncultured Propionibacterium sp.
CGGTGGTCAGCGATGATGCCGTCGATCATCCCGGAGGCCCGGTGGTGGTAGGTGTGGATGACTCGCCCGAAGCCAGGGCCGCACTTCGGCTCGCCTTTGAGGCCGCCGAAGTCCGGGGCGTGCCCGTGGTCGCGGTCCACGCTTACGACTATGGCCCCCGTGAGGCGCCGTGGATCTCCGATCCGCAGTCGGCAGTCGCAACCAAGCTCAAGGAGCAACTGGCCGGCAAGGTCGAAGAAGTCTTGGCGGAGGTGAAGGAAGCACATCCCCACGTGCCGATCGAAATCCAGATCGTGGGGTCACGTCCCCAGGATGCGTTGGTCGAGGCCTCGAAGCAGGCTGGCTTGGTCGTCGTCGGGTCGCGTGGCCGCGGTGGCTTCTCCGGTCTATTGCTGGGCTCGACGAGCAAGCACGTCCTTCGCGAGGCGTACTGCCCGGTCATCGTGACCCGCGGCAAGGACGAGGGAACCGACGAGGCGTCGGCTCGCTGGCTCTGAGGTCTACGCCGCCCACACAAGGCACCCTGACCTGCGCGCTTGATTGTCGAGCAACGGTTCGTGTACCGTTCTTGCATACCCCATGGGGTATCCAAACGACAGGAGATCTGAATATGTGCTCAGCGGTCACGTGCAAGGTTTGCGGCAAGACCACTTGGTCCGGGTGCGGGCAACACATCAGTGCGGTGAAGCGGACCGTGCCTGCGTCCAATTGGTGTGATGGCAGGCATTCGCAAGCTGAGATCGACGCGTCCAAGGCCAACCGTGGGGGCTTCTTCTCGGGCCTGTTCGGGCGCTGAGAACTCGCAGCCATGGCCACCACAACTATTACGCTCGACAACTTCGAACAGACGATCTCTGAGGGCGGCATCGTCCTTGTCGACTTCTGGGCCGGCTGGTGTGGCCCCTGTCGTGCTTTCGCCCCCGTCTTCGAGACTGCGTCCGACAAACACGATGACATCGTCTTCGGGAAGGTGGACACCGAAGACGAGCAAGACCTCGCGAGGGGCTTCCAGATCACGTCGATTCCCACGCTGATGGTCTTCCGTGACGGCATTCTGGTCTACGCCCAGCCCGGTGCGCTACCGGCGCAGCATCTCGAGCAGCTCATCGAGGGCGCCCGCGGGCTCGACATGGACGACGTCCGTCGCCAGATCGCCGAGCAGCAGGCCGCCGCGCCGAGCCGCTGATCCCCAGGGCTCTTACCGGATGACGGAACGACACCTAGACTCCGGGAATGACTCAGACGCCAGACATCAAGCCGCGTAGCCGTGACGTCACCGATGGCCTGGAGGCCACCGCCGCCCGGGGCATGCTCCGTGCGGTCGGCATGGGGGACGATGACTTCGCCAAACCCCAGATCGGCGTGGCCAGTTCCTGGAACGAGATCACGCCGTGCAACCTCTCCCTCGACCGACTCGCCCAAGCGGTCAAGGAGGGCGTCCACGCCGCTGGCGGTTTCCCGCTTGAGTTCGGCACCATCAGCGTCTCGGACGGCATCTCCATGGGACACGAAGGAATGCACTTCTCCCTCGTGAGCCGCGAGATCATTGCTGACTCCGTCGAGACCGTGATGAGCGCCGAACGGCTCGACGGCTCGGTGCTGCTGGCCGGTTGTGACAAGTCACTGCCAGGCATGCTGATGGCGGCGGCGCGGCTGGACCTGGCCAGCGTCTTCCTCTACGCAGGCACGATTCTGCCCGGGATCGCGAAGCTCTCGGACGGCTCGGAGCACGAGGTGACCATCATCGACGCCTTCGAGGCGGTCGGCGCCTGCTCCCGCGGGCTGATGAGTCGCGAGGACGTGGACGCCATCGAGCGTGCCATCTGTCCTGGCGAGGGTGCCTGCGGCGGCTTCTACACTGCCAACACGATGGCCGCGGTGGCCGAATCGATCGGCATGTCCGTGCCGGGCTCCACCTCTCCCCCGGCCACCGATCGGCGCCGGGACGCCTATGCCCGCAAGTCCGGCGAAGCGGTCGTGAACCTGCTGCGGACAGGCATCACGGCCCGCCAGATCATGACCAAGGCAGCGTTCGAGAACGCCATCGCAGTGGTGATGGCGTTCGGGGGCTCCACGAACGCGGTCCTGCACCTGCTAGCCATCGCCCACGAAGCCGAAGTGGACCTCACCATCGGCGACTTCCAGCGCATCGGCCGAAAGGTCCCCCACCTGGCAGACGTGAAACCCTTCGGCCGGTTCGTCATGAAAGACATCGACCACATCGGCGGCATACCGGTCGTCATGAAGTCCTTGCTGGACGCCGGTCTGCTGGAGGGCGACTGCCTGACCGTGACAGGCAGGACGGTCGCGCAGAACCTGGCCGAACTAAACCCGCCGCATATCGACGGCCGGGTGATTCGCTCGATGGACCAGCCGATCCACCGAACCGGCGGGTTGACCATCCTCACCGGCTCACTCGCTCCGGACGGTGCGGTGGTGAAGTCGGCAGGGTTCGAATCCGATGTCTTCGAGGGCGCAGCCAGGGTCTTCAACGGCGAGCGGAGCGCGATGGACGCGCTCGAGAACGGCACGATTCAGCCCGGCGACGTGGTGGTGATCCGCTACGAGGGGCCCAAGGGTGGCCCGGGGATGCGGGAAATGCTGGCGGTCACCGGGGCAATCAAGGGCGCCGGCCTTGGCAAGGACGTGCTGCTCCTCACCGATGGGCGCTTCTCCGGCGGCACCACCGGCCTGTGCGTAGGCCACGTCGCGCCGGAGGCGGTGGACGACGGCCCGATAGCGTTCGTGCACGACGGCGACCGTATCCGCCTCGATGTGGCGGCGGGCCGACTGGATCTCGAGGTCGACGACGAGGAGATGGTGCGCCGCCAAGCCGTGGGCGTCGTCCACCCGGAACCGAAGTACACCAGAGGCGTCCTTGGCAAGTACCGTCGACTGGTCCAGTCGGCCTCGCGTGGGGCGGTGCTGGAGTAGGCGCCAGGGTGCGGTGCTGCGTCGAGGCCGGCGGGGGTGAGGCCACCAGGATCGACAGATCAGGAATTGACGACCGCCACGCCCATGAGGATTATCAGGACGATGATCGCGAGCACCACACCGATGATCGCGATGATGCCGAAGACCTTGCCCAGGATGTATCCCGTCTTCAGGTTGCCGTCCCACCGGAAGGGCGCACCCGCCTCGATCTCCTTCTTGGCCTGGCCGCCCATGTACCACGCGATCCACGAGCAGATGCCGCTGGTGAACAGCCCCAGGATGGCGAGGATCAGCACCGTCGTGGCCTGCGGATGCTCGGGAAGCATGGCAGCGCCGTACCCCTGACCAGGCTGGCCGTAGGGCTGGACCGGGTAGCCCTGCTGTTGGCCGTAGGCGTCTTGAGCGTAGCCGGGAAATCCGTAGTGCTGGCTTGAGACGTCGGCGGCCGGAGCGTAACCGGGCTGGGCCTGGCCCGCAAACGGCGCCGCACTGGGCTGACCTACGTACGGCGCCTGCTGTTGGGGCTGTTGTCCGTACATTGGGTGGCCGTAGGGATCCTGGGCTTGCCCACGCGCCAGGTCGTCCGGCTGGCTCGGAGTGGTTTGGCCGGCATCAAACTGCGAGTTGGACGAGGGTTGAGCCAAATCAGGTGCTTCGCCGTGCTGGTCGGGTCGACCAAAGTTGAATCCGGAGTTGTCAGTCATGTCTTTCCTTTGAGGTGAGGCGACTCGCGACTTCATGCTCTCACGCGTGCAACCGAGCGACCAGTGGCTCGCGATGCCGTGAACGCGTCGGACGCATACCGGCTGCGTCGTGATAGGGAACGCGAATCAGGCTTCGACACGTGGCATCGAAGGAACCGCTGCCCACTCCAGTGCGCGGACGCCCGTCCGAAGTGTCAGTCCGGGTCGGCAAGATACAGGACAGGAATCCACCAGGAGGGGAGTCTCGTCATGGGTCTGTTCAGTTGGCTGTCCGCGTTGCTCCGAGGCGAGACCGAGGCATCCAGGAGGTTCGGTCGGCGCCACCCACATTCACGGCATCACTCAGGCTGACATCGCGAATGCGCCCGTGTTCACTGAGGTGCGGCGACGCTTGTCCGACTGCTGCCAGGCGGCGGGCGTCCGCCAAAGTCAGGCCCACGCCGCCCTCGGCGACGCCAAGGCCACCGCCGACCTCCTCCAGCACTTCATGAGCCCCCAGGTGCGCCCAACGCCCCGCCCGACCGATCTCAGCCTCCCGGACGCCGCCGCCCAGGTCGTGTGGCCGACCGAACCCCACCCAGAGCCACTCCTCCTCGGCGGATCCGAGCGACGGGCCAGCCGCGCGCCGGCGATCCGAACCACCCCCACGACGATCTCGGCACCGCTGGTGCAGTTGGTGTCCAGGTTCTCCCTGGAAGAGGCCCTCGACGAGGGAGCACACCCTGCCTCGCTCGCCTACCTGGAGAAGCTCGCCGAAGTCCTCGCCGACGGCGTCCTCACCCTCGACGAAGCCGACGACCTCCGAGAACTGGCTACCATCCATGGCCTCGTCGCGTCGGATGTGGCCGCGACCCACCAGGCCTTCGTCCTGGCGCTGGCTCACCTGGCCCTGGCCGACGGCAAGGTGTCCCGCGCCGAACGAGAGGAACTGGTGCGCCTGAGCGGCCTTCTGGACCTCGACGACAAGATCGTCACCACAGTGCTCGCCCGGGCCGAGGAAGCCAGAAACCGACGGCTTAGCACCGCACTTGCCCCTTTGCCCGCCTCGTGGGATCTCGGAGAGCCACTCCGAGTTGGCGACAGGGTGGTGTTCACTGGCTGCGACGAAGCCGACCGGAGTCGCCTGGAGACGGCCAGTGAAGCGGCAGGCGTTCGCATCATCGGCAATGTCTCAGGACGCACCGCGATGCTGGTCACCGACGGATCCTTCTCGGGCACCAAGGACGCCCGCGCTCGGGAACTGGGCACCCGCCGGGTGACCCCTGAGCAGTATGCGGTCCTCTTGCGACACGTGCAGCCCGCGGTTGAGAAGACCATGCCCATTGCGCGCAACTCGACGCCGCCAGCCGAGCCGGCTCCGCGTCCCGCGGTGGCTCGCACCACCGGATCGAGCGTGGCTCCGGAGGTCGGGAACGCTGACTACGACGCCGCGGCAGTCCGGACGTGGGCCCGCGCACAGGGCATTGAGGTCGGCAGCCGGGGCAGGCTGCCATCGACCCTCATCCAGGCCTACCTGGAGTCGGTCACCCCTGATACTCGTTGATCGTGACCTCTCGCCGCGGGGCGCGAGATGTAGGTCTTCTGACGCGCAAACAGGCCTCCGTCGCTGCACCCCGTCCTGCCGCGGATCACCCGTGCAGCCTCCCAGAGAACGCCGGCTCCCGCTCCGTCGAGGAGACCAAGATTTCAACCAGTTCCGCCACAGTGGCCAGCAACTTGACGGGTTCCACATCCAGATCCAGGGCATGCGTGACGATCCGGACGCCGGCGCGCCGGACGACGTGCGCGTGGGCGTCCTCGTTGCCCTTGGCGTACACGAGGTGACCTTCCGGCAGCCCGAGGACCGTGCAGTAGGCGAGCATCTGGTACAGGTCGGCCTGCGGGAAGCCACTGGGCTTCTCGGCCTTGTATTTGGCGTCCGCCACGATTCGCGGGCGTCCTTCCTCCAGCCAGACGAAGTCGGGACGGATCGGGAGGTTGGCGTCCTCGTCCAGGTGCGTGGCGTACTGCAACCGCGAACGGCCCCCGTATGGCTTCAGCGCCTCGCGCAGTGCGACGGTGACGAAGTCCTCGAAGACCTTCGCCATGTTGAACAGGTAGCCCGACACCACCAGGTCACCGACCCGTTGCTCGAACGACCGGCCGTCGAGTACCAGTTCGGCCAACTCCAGCGCCGGCATATATCGGGCGTTCAGGCGTGACGGTGTCCAACTCGGCCGGGCGCCACCCCGGACGGGGGCGGTCACATCCGACAAGATCAGCCGCAGACGCTGCAGCCCGCCGCGATGCCGGACGCCGACCTGCGGCGTCCGCAACAGCCGTTCGACTGCCGCCAACAGCAGCCGGTTTTCGGCGATGTCGACGGTGAACTCGTCGTAGCGCACCTCCAGCGGGATGCTCCTCCCCCACCGGCGCCGCAGCTGGTCGGCTTCGCGGATCCGGCCCCGCAGCACCGGCAGCGTCTCCTCGACCGTCTGGTAGCCCTTCAACAAGCCCTGATCCAGAGCCCGCGTTGCCAACCGCACGAACGCGTCCGCCAGCGCCTCGGGCAGGTCGGCAGCCGCGTCCAGGTGAACGCGCTCGTCCCGCCAATAGTCCGGACGCCGCGCGTACCCCATCAGGAAGACCAGCCGGTTGATGTCGATCTTCGGCTGGATCACCACCTGCAGTCCGCCCACGGAGATCACGCCGATGTGGGTGGACGCCGCGACCTCCCACCAGCCCGGACGGTCCGTGAACCCGATCTGCACCACGCCGGAGGCGGCCAAGGCGTCCGCAATTGAACGCGGCAGCTCGACCAATCGGGTGGGCTCCCCCTCACGCAGGATCAGCGGACTCGCCACCGGACGCCTCCGTCTGCACCGGCGGACGCCGTGCCACCCGGGCGCGGATCGCGTCCAATCCGTACCGTGCCGGCACGTCGACCCCGTCGCCGTAGTGGTGTTCCTCCAGCAGCGGCAGGATCGCCGTCCGCCATGCTCGCTCCAACCCGCCTGGCGCATACACGGCAGGCCGCATGAAGTAGGACGGACCGATCTTGAAGTCGGGATCCTCGATCCGGCTGTTGAGTTCGTCGAACAGAGCGGCCATGCCGGGGTCCCGTTCGGACGCCGCCAACCACCTCCGCAGGACATCACGCGTCGGTAGCTCAGACGGGTGCAACGAGACAAACGCGAACCGACGCCGCATCGCGGCATCCACCAGCGCGATCGAGCGGTCGGCGGTGTTCATCGTGCCGATCACGAACACATTCCTCGGCAGGGTGAACCCAATGTCGTCGTCGGTGGCATACAGCAGGTCGACGTTCTGGTCGCGGTACTCCAGCAGGAAGTACAACTCACCGAAGATCTTCGCCAGATTGCCACGGTTGATCTCATCGATGATCAGCACGTAGGGGGTCGCCGGGTTCTCCCGGGCGGCGTCCACTACCTTGCGCAACGGCCCCGGCTTCAACTCGAACCCGCCCGACTTCACCGGCCGGTAACCCTCGAAGAAGTCCTCATACGAATACCCCGGGTGGAACTGAACCAGCCGGATGTTGTCGCCCGCGACGTGGCGGGCCAGGTGCTGCGCGATGTACGTCTTGCCCGTGCCCGGCGGACCGTAGAAGATCAACTGGGGCCGGTCGCGCAGCAGTTCAATGCACTCTTGCAGCCAGCCGACGTCCACATTGAGTTGGCTTGCCAGTTCTTCGGTCGCGTCGGGCAGCACCAACTCGGCCTCGAGTGCGGGGGCCGGGCTCGAGGGTTCCTGCTCGTCTGCGTCCGGGTGCGCGGCCAGCAGCTTCTCCAGGACGTCCAGCTGTTGGGTCATCTCGACCACGTCGTACTGAATCTGCAACCGGGCCTTCACGTCGCCCGGCAGCTCGGCGTAGTCGACACCCTCGGACGTCCACACGACGGCCCGCCGCAGGTTCGACAGGCCATTGGGCGACTTCACGTACTCCGCCGGACCGGAGATCGTGCCGACGTACAGCCGGCCCTGACTCGTCGTCGCGATGATGTCGTCGACCTGCATTCGCGACAGGAACGCGTGGAACTCGTCCACCTTCGCCGCCTTGGCCGCGTACGAGGTCTGGGAGTAGTCGTCGTTGACGATGGCCTTCAGTTCGTCGCGTGAGATGTCCGGCTCGACCTCGCGCAGTTTGGACGCCCGCAGCGATGCGAACCCTTGCTGACGCCAGGTCGGGATCAGATCGTGACCGTCCACCGACGACCCGCGCACCAACCAGGCCCGCTTCGGCAACGCGCTCAGCACGCCCTTTTCCTCGAGGAACGCGCGGAAGTCTTCGGTTCGCACGTGCTGGGCTTCGCTTGCTACGCCACCAGCGTCGAACTCGACCCCCTCCGCATCCAGGGCCTCCCGCTGCGTGCCTGGTCGCCCGTCCGCCCAGGTGAAGCCAGCCACCGGACGACCGTCCTTGGCCATCACACGGTGGGCGCCCTCCGCCGACGTGCGAGTCATGAAGTTGCCGACCGTTTGGGCATTCGTGCCAGCCACCGCCGCAAGATCGCTGTAGCTGGTCCACTGACCCGGTTCGAGCAGTTCGAGCGCCGCCTCTAGGATCTGCGCGTAACCCGCGATCTCGGGGGACGAGGCCTGTCGAGCCTTCAGCTTGTCGCGATACGCACGCGCCGAGTCGACGTCCAGCCCCAGACCCCCCGGATGTGAGGCCAGAGCATCCCGGCCAGCGTCCGTGATGGCCCACCCTTCACGCCCCTTCTTCATCCAGCCGGCAGCAACCATGTCCGTGGTGCCCCAGGTCAGGTTGTTCTCCCAGCGTCTCGTGGCGTCACCTTCGCGGAAGGTGGCCTGCTCATAGTCAGAGAGCTCGTCGCCCAACAGTTGGCCCACGCGCGCGAGCACCTCACTGCGCCGCAATGGGCTCTCGCGGTCCAGGACCTCCAGCGCGCCGCGGTACAGGAGCCACCGACGCACCGGCTCCTGGTCCCCGGCGGCAACGCCGAACCCCGGGTCGACGCCGTGCTCCACCACCGCCAGCAATCGAGTTGCGGCATCGTTGCGCTCCACCTCGAACACCGTCATCGCACTATTCACGCTGGCCTGCAGATCCGACCCCAACACGTCTCTGGAGATCCGCTCGGGCAGCCAGTCCACGGGAAGCGCGTGCCGGCCCCAGTCGGGTGCCGCCTCGTCGTAGAAGTAGGAACCGATGCAGCGCCCAACGGCGATGTAGCCGGGCTGGGTCTTGAGAGGGAGCACGACGAGGTCGCCGGGCAGAATCGAAGTCCGGAAGCTCCAGAGCTGACCGGTCGTGATTGCCCGACTCTGGGGAGACGCGTCCGGGTACAGCCCATCAACGACCACCCGGACCTGTTCGCGCGTGGTAGCGCCAGACAGGTCGGGGACCTCCCCCCAACCGATGGTCGCGCGTCCGAGTTCCAGGTTGGACGCCTCAGCCTCACCGTGCGCCCCGGCGCGCACCACCCAGGCGTTCGAGCCGGCCGCGGGTACTTGCGCCTCTGCGCTCATGACGTCTCCTGTCGTCCGCGGTGATTCAGCCCTGAGCGGCGTTCTTCACCGGCACGCCCCCAAAGAGGCGACTCAGCTGCGGAATCACGGTCGGGTCGGCGTCCAGGGCCCGCTCAAGCTGGACAATCTCGGCCGGGTTGAGCCGCAAGATGCGATCTTCCGCGAGCACACTGCGAGCACGATCCAAGGCGGCGCCGAGCACGAACGACGTCAAGTCCTGTCCCTGAAGCTCGGCGGCATCACGCAGGGTCGCCAACGACTCCGCGCTGCAGCGCAGGTTCATTCGCTCGTTCTTGGCAGCCATGATCGTCTCCCGGTTCGGCATTCGTCCTGAACGTTATCACTCGACTGTACGCACGTGGTACTCACCACGCAAGTACATCGCGCTGTCCGGGGTCAGGTCCGCTGTGCCTCCAGTGTGGTCAGCAGGTGCTTCGTCGGCAGGAAGAGCTTGCGTGGATGGCCCTCGAATCGGGTGAAGCCGTAGCGGGCATAGAAGGTGACTGCTCTGTCGTCGATGGCGTCCACGACCACGAGTTCAAACCCGACCGAGCGACTCGCTTCGGCGACCCGCGTCAGCGCGTCCACCAGAAGCTGCCGGCCGATCCCACAGCCGCTCCAGTGGCGATCCACCGCCAACCGGGCCATGAGAACCGCCGGAATGGGGTACGTGCGATGGCCAGCGCCGAACTCGACTGACTCGTCGTCCGGCTCGATCCGGTAGGTGGTCGTCGCGTAGTAGCCGACCACATGGTCACCACGCGGAATGACAGCGAGAAAGGTGCGGGTGTTGTTCCGCCGCTCCTGCTGTCCCGCGTGCATCCGCAGCCAGTCATCGAGGTCAGGGTGGCCGCACGAGAACCCGGACGCTTTCTTCACCAGCCCGCGATCGTACGACCGGACCTCGATCGTCACGCTTCCGCTACGCCCTTCAGCCATCTGCGCTCACTTTCGTTCCTGGCCAGTGAGCTGATCAAGGGGCGATGCGTACGGAACTCCGGAGACAATGGCCGCCTGCATGGCGTCGTAGGCCTCGAGGATCAACTCCTTGGTGCGGTAGGAGCCGAACGCGGCCTCATCCTTGCGCTTCACGATCGGGAACGTGTCCATGATGTAGTCCACGTCCTCCCGTTCGATGCCGAACAGATGGAAGTAGGCGGCGTCGAGTTCAGCCCGCACTCGTGCTCTCGCGTCGGTGCTCCAAGACGCCGTTGACTGGAGGAACCAGGCCCGGTCGACAAACCAGCCCACAGTTGATCCAAGCCAAGGCGGAGGCGTACCGGGCACGACGGTGGCCAACTGCATCAGGTACCCGTACGTCATGTGAGTGCCCCCGACCTTCTGGCGGGCCACGTAGTCGAAGACGAACGAACTCCACACACTGAGCAGGAGAACGGGCTCGGCCGAGGTGAGTGCGATGGGCAGGGTGTGTCCCACTGCGGCCAGGGGGAATTGGCTCGCGATCATGGTGCGCTCGTCCGTGCTGCGGCAGATGTCACGCCATCCCAGTAACCACTCGCGGTCCCAACGGTCACCCAGGCGGTCCCGGACCACCTCCTCGCGCACCCAGTACCGGGGCAGGGAAACGAACGATGGATCCTGCTTCTCAGCCAGCGTCACATCGCGGACGGTGCCATCACGCTCGTACGTCGCCCACCGGTGATCGAACTGGTGGATCATCTTCGCCTCGTACAGCGGCAGCATCCGCTCGACGGTTTGGGTCATCGGACGGCCTCCTGAGTCCATGGCGCTCGGTACACCTGGCCGGACACCGTCGCCTCGGTCATTGCGTCGTAGGCGACCATGATGAGCTCCTTCGTTCGGAAGCTGCCGAAGGCGGCCTCGTCCTTACGCTTCACAATGGGGAACGTATCCATCACGTACGACACTTCCTCTCGGTCAAGTCCGTAGAGGTGGAAGGCAGCAGCGTCGAGTTCGGCGCGGGCTTGCGCGCGATCGGTGGGATCGGGGATCCACCCATTGAGGCGGTCGACCCGGACGCCGAGCCAGCTGGAGAGCGGTCGCTCGAGGGGCAGGTCGAAGCTGGTGAACACCTCTGGTCTCGGTGTGGGCAACTGCATGAAGGTAAAGAAGTTCATGTTTGTGCCCCCCAACTTTTGACGCGAGACGTAGTCCACAGGGAATGACGCCCACAGCGCCTGCAGTTCGGACCGACCCTGGCTCGGAAGTGCCAAGAACCAGCTATCGCCGTAGCCAACCCGTGGTCCCTGAGTGAGGATGAGTGTCCGCGCATCCGTTGCCCTGCAGATTCTGCGCCATCCGATGAGGGCGTTGTGCGTACCGTGATCGCCGAGCTTCTTGTCGATCTCGGTCTCAGCCACCCAGTAGCGCGGCAAGGGATTGACGTGGGCAGCTTTCTCCTGCTCGGTGAGCAAGCGGCTGGTGCCATCGGGCTCGTACGTTGCCCAGCGAGTTTCATAGAGGTGAAGCATCTTCGCTTCATAGAGCGGGATCATCCTCTCCAGATCTAGACATGACGCATCGCCCGGGGGGGGGGGTGACTTGTCGCTCGAAGACGTTTCCGTTGAGCGTCCAGCCGTCGGCCTCGAGTTCCTCGCGGGTGTGGAAGAGGTGCGAGTCGTTGGACATATCGAACATCCGCATGAAGCTGATGCCCCAGGGGTTGCCGTTGACGGGATCGTTCTCATTGATCAGCACCGGCATGCGACGGTAGATGCCGAGCGTGATCTCGGCGTCGCGACGCGTTCGGAAGATTGGGCAGGTTCCGGTGTTCGGGTTGAGGAGTTGGATCTCATCCGGCGTGAGCTCGAAGCGGGCGTCGTCCTTGAGCAGGTCGGTCGGGTCGTGGGCGAAGAAGGCGAACTCGGCGCGCGGCTCCCGTCGCTCACGCCCGGCGAGAGTGAGGAGACAGAACTTGAACCGGCTGTCCACTCCTTCGAAGAGTGGCTTGCGGTTCTCGAAGTCGTAGAGACTCGCCAGACTGCCCTTCTGAACGAGGTCCTTGAAGAAGTACTGCGTGGTGGCATCCGTGGCGATGCCGGTAGGCAGCACCAGCCCCATCCGCCCATTCCCGGCCATCAAACTCCGCGCCGTCTCGGCAAAGACCGCGTAGGTGTTGATGTCGCCCCGGCCGGTAAGTGGGTAGCGGCCCGAGTTGCGCATCAGGTGGGACTCGCCGCTCGCTCGGCGCAGCGCTCCAAGATACTCTGCGTGGAGACTCGGGTTCGCACCTTCTAGCTTTGCAATGAGCCGCTTGCGCGCCGCCGCATTGGGTGCGGTGGCAATTTCAGGGTCGCGCACCGCGAAGAACTCCTGCTCCTGCAGCTTGACCCGTTCCCACGGCGGATTCCCCAGGACGACGTCGAAGCCGCCTGCCCACCCTGGCCCGTCATGTTCACCTGCCGACGTGAACAGGTGCGGGAACTCTAGGTGCCAGTGGAAGAACCGGTACTCGGCGGCCAGTTCGTGAATGGTGCCCATGGTGTCTGGTGTCAGGGTTTCGCCCCGTTCGAGGGCCCGCAGGCTGCGGTCGGTGATGGCCTTGGGTGCGCCCGGGTGCTTGGGCCAGACAAACGCGGCGCACCAGGCGTCCGCGACAAGCCGCTGGCGTTGCAGGGAGGGGTCGGCGTCCAGTGCCTTGAGCCGCTGCGCCCGGGCATGGATGTCGGCCAGGGAGGCCGCGCGTCCGCTGCCGATCAACTCACCCAGTTGGCCGGCCAGCCGGACGTCCAGCAGGACGCCGGAATCACCGAACAGGTCGTCCTGCCCCGCGAGTTCGTGATCATTCTGCTTCTTCAGGGCGGAGGTGATCTTCTTGTCGTCGCCCTCCAACGCTACAAACGCCTCGTTCGGCATCCCCTCTGCGAGCAGG
Source organism: uncultured Propionibacterium sp. (assembly GCA_937867175.1). Lineage (GTDB taxonomy): Bacteria > Actinomycetota > Actinomycetes > Propionibacteriales > Propionibacteriaceae > Brooklawnia. The sequence goes on from CALMKG010000106.1 coordinate 12,985, forward strand.
GCCGGGGTGGCCCCGATAAGAGAGTTGCCGACCTTGATCTGGGCGTCCAAGAAGGCGAGCGGACGCCCTGGGTCGAGGGTTTCCAGCCACAGCGATACCTTCGCCAGCTCCGCGGCGAGCGGGTTCAGGTCTACGCCATAGATACAGCGCCCCACTACGTCACTCAGCGCTTCGCGGATGCGCTCCGGTGGCGGCTCCGGGTCGCCGGTGCGGATCGCGGCGACCCGCTTGGCGATCCGGCGGGCGGCGGCGACGAGGAAGTGGCCGGAGCCACAGGCGGGGTCGCAGACGGTGAGCGCGAGCAGCGCCGTCTCGGGGTCGGCCTCGCGTTCGGCGCGGTCGAGCACGGGGTCGAGTGCGGAGTCGAGCAGGCAGTCGATGAGAGAGGTGGGCGTGTAGTAGGTACCGGTCGACTTGCGGTCGTTGCCGGACGCCGACAGCAGTTCGTAGACGCGCATCTCGGGATTCCAGGAGGGCACGAACTCCAGCAGCGCCTCGTAGATCGAGCCGAGTTCTTCGGCACCGAGATTGCGGTAATCCACGACCCGCTTGGTCCCAGTTCCGGGTTCAGCCACCAAGCTGAGGTGGCGCACCGCCTTGAGCAGGGCCTCGTTGGTGAGCTCGCAGTCGCGGAACAGGTCGAGCGCGCCGGGTTCGAAGAGTCCCCCGATGCCGATCAGGCCGAGCTCGGGGCGTCCGTCGATCGAGCCGAGCCCGTCCCAGACGAGGTTGAGGGCGCGCCACTGGTCGGCGTGGCGGGTGCCGCGGCGACGTCGGGCGGTACGGCGCAGCCGGGCCGTGGAGAAGTAGTCGCGGTAGCGTTCGCGGGCCTGGATGTCGGCGTGCGGGTCGAGGAGCAGGCCGCGGTCCTCGGCCACGAAGGTGAAGAGCAGCCGGTAGACGATCCGGAGCAGGCCGTGGTTGATGTCGGCCTCGCGCAGGGTGCTGTCTGCGAGACCGTCACGGAGGCGTCCGTTGGCCGGGTGGGCGAGGAAGCCGGTGCCGAGGGTAGTGATCGCCTCGACCACCCCGTCGCGCAACTGGTTGAGCGCCCGCGACCCGGACTCGACCGACTCGGTTCGCCAGCTCTCGAGCCAGCAGGAGGCGGGGCCCTTCTCGGGGTCGCGCACCTCGAGCCGGGACTGGTGGCAGATGCTGTAGAGCAGCAGGAAGTCGGCGAACAGGTCGCCGTCGAAGATCGCCTCGAGATCGAACTCGACATAGGAGGCCCCGACCAGTGACGTCGAGTCACGCAGCAACCGCAGCGTCAGGCCGTTCGACAGCAGGCCCCACAGATGGGCGTCCGAGCGGTTCAACAACTCCTGGACCATTGACTGCGGCGACTGGGTGGCTGCGCCGGCGACACCCTGGGTGCGCTTGTCCAGGTCAATGGTGTGCCCGAGCAAGTGGATCGGGACATGCTCCCACAGATGCGAGACCGGCAAGTGCTTGTCGCCGGCAGGCAAGCCGCCGGCGGGCGTGGCCGGCACGCGTCCGTAGTCAAGTTCGCGCAGCAGGATGAGAAGCCAACGCTCACGGGTCAGGGTCGTACCCCGGTCACTGCCAGGCAGCTTGGTGGCCGCCTGCCGGTAGGCCGACCACACTCCGGTGAGGTACGCCCAGGCGCGGTTGGCGGCCTCGCGGACGGTTTCGCCGGCGGCGAGGTGGTAGTCGGCGGACGCCTGCCCGGACACCGCCCCGGCAGCGATGCGGGACAGCAGCTCAGCGGGCAGCAACCCGCCCTGCACGCGCACCCCGACAAACGATTCGGCAGCCATCACAACCCCTTCGGGACGGGGACGAAGACGTACAGGCCCAGCACGTCCGGTGGGGTCTCGACCCGGACGCCGAGGCCGCGCAGGGTGGCGCCGGACGCCGAACGCACCCGCCGGTGGGAAGCGCGGAGCTTCTCGGCCAGGGCCTCGCCGTGGGCGTCCAGGTGCGCGGCCAGGCCGGGCAACGACGCGAGGGCCGATGAGACTTGTTGGGTCGCGTTGGCGACGTTGCCCGCCGGGCGTGCCTCCATGAGGGCGTCGACCTCGGCGGGGTCGAGCCAGCGCGTGGCGCCGTCCTGGCTTGCCATCGCGAGGGTCGCCACATCCTCGGCGACCGCCGTCCGCTCCCCCAGCCGGGAGGGCAGCGTGAGGTGGAAGCGGTAGCGGACGAGCAAGAGGGTCGTGCGGGTCGTCACGGCGTCCGTCCGGACGACCGCACACCGGCGGGCCGGGCGCACTTTCTCGGGCAATGCCTGGTCGAGTGCGGCCTCCAGCACGTAGGACGCGATTGCCTCGACGGCCGGGTCAGTGCGGTGCAGCAGGTTCTCCCCCTTGGCGACGGGGAAGTCGTCGAGGAAGGTCAGGGTGCCCGAGCGGCCGGGCGGGAGGGCGTCCAACAGACCGCCGGGCAGCGGCCCGGTGGAGGCGGTGAACCCGCGCGGTTGGGGCCGGATGGTGGAGCCGAGCGCGGTCAGCGCCTGGCGGGTGAAGGCCCGCACGTCGGCGTGGGTGCCTAGGTTGGCTCGGATCTCGGCGACCTCGTCGGCCACCTCCTTCGGATGGATGGTGCGCTGGGCGAATTTAGTGCGCGACTGCTTCTCGCGCTCGGCGGCGCTGCGCCACTCGCGGTCGAGGTCGGCGGCCTTCTGCTCGTACTCGAAGTCGAGGGTGTCCTGGGCGTGGTCGGCGCCGCGCAGGATCAGGCCTTCCATCAGGGCCTCCAGGACGGCGTCGCTGTTGTCGGGCACCGGGACGGACACGCCGGTTGCCTTGCGGATCGCCTCGTGCTTGCGCAGCAGCACGTCGAGGACGATGCCGTCGATGTGGTTGTCCTTGCCGTACAGGGTGACGGCGCGGACGATGTCGCGCTGTTGGCCGAACCGGTCGACGCGTCCCTCGCGTTGTTCGTGCCGTGTGGGGTTCCAGGCCAGGTCGTAGTGGACGACGGCCTGGAACTGGTCCTGCAGGTTCACGCCTTCGGACAGGCAGTCGGTCGCCACCAGGACGCGGGGTCCTTCCCACTCGGCCAGTTCGGCGATGCGGGCCACCCGCTCGGAGGGGGGCAGCGTACCGGTGACCCGCTCCACCTTGGTGCCCTTACCGAGCGCCTTGGTCAGGTGTTCGGCAACGTACTCGGCGGTATCGATGAACCGGCAGAACACGATGGGGGCGTAGCCGTCGGCGAGCAGCGCCTTGACCTCGGTGGTGATGGCGTTGAGCTTGCGGTCGTTGGTGCCCTCCAGCGCCTTGGCGCGAGCGAGGAAGGCCCGCAGCTTGCGCTGCTGCGGGGTGCCCGACTCGGTCGAGGCATCGCCGCCGGGGGTGACGTCCACGGACTCGAGCGCCTCGTCATCGGCCAGATCGAGGACGGCGGAGCGGCCCAGGGCGTCCGCCTCGGCGACCGACTCGCCACCCAGGCTCGCCGAGCGGGTAGCGAGGGTCTGCTGGGCCGCGCGCGGCGAGGACGCCAGCGCCCGCAGCAAGGCCAACACCGACCACCAGTTGACCCGCGTCTCGCGGGCCCCGCGGGAGCCTCGCACCGTCTCGCGAGCGTAGGCGAGAACGTCGTCGAACAGGTCGCGATACTCCTGGGACAGCTGGTAGGCAACCTCCTTGGAGTGCCGGTCGGAGGGGAACGGGGTGTTCTCGTCGAGGTAGTGCCGGATGTCGGCGCGGCGACGCTGGACGAAGTGGCGGGCCAGCAGTTCCCGGCCGCGGGCCTGATCGAGGTCAAGATCGTGCAGGGCCGGGTCGAGCAGGCCGAGCAGGTTGCGGAAGGTCTCGTCCTTGCCGCTGTGAGGGGTAGCCGTGACGAGGATCAGGTGCCGGGAGGCGTCCTGCGCGAGGGCACGGACCAGGTCGTAACGTTGGCTGCGAGCCCGGCCGCCGGGGCCGCCGTCGGCGACGCAGGTGTGCGCTTCGTCGACGATGACCAGGTCGGGGCAGGTGCGCAGGAACTCGCTGCGGCGCCGGTCGGACTTGATGAAGTCGGTCGACACCACCGTGAGCGGGAAGCGTTCGAAGACCGATTCGCCGCCGATGCATTGGCGCTCCAGCCGCCGCACCGTGCTCGGCAGGACGAGTTCGGCCTCAAGCCCGAACTTGTCGCGCAGTTCGCCGGCCCACTGCTCGGCCAGCGCCGGGGAGCAGAGCACGGTGAGTGCTCTGGCCTGGCCGAGGGCGAGCAGCTCGGTCGCGACCAGGCCGGCCTCGACGGTCTTGCCGATGCCGACGTCGTCGGCGATCAGTAGCCGGACGGTCTCTTGGCGCAGCGCCATCAGCAGGGGCACCAACTGGTAGGCGCGCGGCTCGACGGCGATGTTGCCCAGCGACCGGAACGGGCCCGCGCTGGAGCGAAACCCGATCCGCAACGCGCTGCGCAGCAACCGGGCGCTCGCGTCGTCGCCGAGATCGTCAGGTGTCGGGGGCGGGAAGGATGCTGGCGCCACAGGTTCGATGGCCGGGAGGACGCCGGCGACGTCGTCGTCCGTGCCGCCGAGGGGGCGTAGCACGAGGAAGTCGTCGGTGCTGTCGGGCAGCACCACCCACTCGCGTCCCCGGGCTGCGACCAGGCTGCCCACGGCGTACGTCGTCACGACAGTCGTCCCTTCCCGAACACCTCGGCGTGCTCGCGGATCGTGGTGAGCCAGTCGTCGCCGATGACGAAGCGCAGGTAGCCGTAGCCCGCCTCGAGAAGCCGCTCCTGCACGGCGGCGTCGTCGGCGGCCTTGTCGTCGCGCTCATGCACCGGGCCGTCGATGAAGACAGCGATGCCGGCCTCGGTGTAGAAGAAGTCGGGGCGGCAGCGAGCGTCCTCGAGGAACGGCTGGGCCACGTCCGGCAGCCGGAAGTCCCCCTGGAGGAGCGTCCGTACCCAGTCGCGTTCGAGGTCGGTGTCCGCCTGCCGCATCAACTCGTCGGCATGCGATCCCCTTGGGAGGTCGGACGCCGACGAGCTGGTCCGCGAGCGTGCGAGCCTGAGCAGGAGGTCGCGGACCAGGTGGCGGTTGATCGCCGCGTGTTCGAGCTGGTTGCCGTAGGAGAGCAGGCAGTCGTAGCAGGCGCGTTCGCAGTGGTCGGCTCCCCCGTCACGGCGGCTGAGGTCCTCGCCGGTGTCGGGGTCGAAGTGGGCGATCTCCAGCGCGGTGCGGGCGGCGATCGCGACGGCGTCCGGTTCGGCCTGCAGGCGGCGCAGGATGCCGGCGCCACCCTCGGCGGACTCGGTGAACAGCATGCGCCCGCGGTGCTGGTCATCGGGCAAGGCCTCGCTGGCCAACTCGGAATCCTCCAGCTGGAACGCCGCCTCGATGCCGCGCTCCAGGGCGTAGCGCAAGGTGGTCGCGACCTCGTCGGGCACGGCGTCCGCCAACCGCACTACCAGGATGTTGCGCCGGTCCTCGACATAGGGAATAACGCGGATCGCCCGCTCGTCGTCGGCGCTGGCGTCGCCGTTGTCGGCCTCGGCCTCGGCGCCGGCCTTGTCGGGCAGCCATTGGCCCTTGACGGGGTCGAGGTAGAAGCCGATCTCGCTGGGATCCTTGCGGCGGCGGCGTCCGCGGTTGGTGACCCGTACCTGGGCCGTGTCGCCGTAGGCCAGTTCCGCCAGGGGCGCCCCATCGGCGGTGACCTCGCCGATCAGCTTGCCGGAGCGTGAGCCGTGCTGGCTGAACCGGTAGGACGTCTGGAGTTCGAAGCCGGCCTTGCGGCGTTCCTCCTCGTCGCTGGAGATCCGCTCGCGGCGCCGCGTGTAGACGGTGGTGAGTTGCATGAGCCCGTTCGTGATCGCGCCGAGTTCCTCGCCGCAGTTCTCGCACACGTCGAGGCCGGCCCGACGGTCGTGGTGGTAGCCGCAGGACTCGCAGCGGCGGGCCTCGGAGGTGTCGACGGTGGCCTGGCCGCTGGGTGAGAGCGGCACCTGGACGCGGTTGACCTCGTAGCGGGCGCCCTCGTGGTAGATGAGGGCGCCAGGGCCAAACTCCGAGATGGCCAAGAACCGGGGGCGCTGCAGGTAGTCGCCACCGTCACGGGGCCCGAAGGAGCCGCGCACCGCCGGGATGTAGGCCGCCAACGGCAACCGCGGGAAGCTGTAGCCGGGCAGGAACCCCTCGGAGGCGAAGTAGCGATAGGTGTAGAAGTCCGAGTGGCCAGTCTGGTCGTCCTCGTTGCGGAGCAGCCGCAACTGGTTCTCGGCCTCGCGGCGGCGGGTCTGGGCCGCCAGCCTCGCGTTCGGCGAGACGTTGCTCTCCAGGACGATGCGGTTCTGCGCCTCCTGGTCGGCCAGCGCCGCCCAGTAGAGCTGTCGCCACCGCCCGCATGCCTCGTCGAGGTTGCGGGGCGCTGCGCGCACGACGTCAGCCACCCAGTCGTCGTGCCACCAGGCGGTCGCCCGTAGGTCGTCCAGCATCGGGGCCACGATTGCCTGCGCGTGCTGGGTGGCCCGGCGCACTGCGTCCGGGTCGGCGAAGGCGTGGGCCTTCTCGGGCTTCATTACCAGCGAGGGAGTCGCGCCCTCGGCGTCCAGCAGTTGGGTCATCCGCGACTCGAGGCTCTCCCCCGTCTCGGCCAGCCACACCGCTTGGACGTGGCTGCGCAGCAAGGCCTCGTTGCCCAGGTCGAGGCGCGGGGCCGCGACCGCCCCGGCCACCATGTCGGCCGAGCGGCGGAAGTAGTACTGGTCGTGGGAGTTGCCGGTGGCGCAGTAGGTGAGCACCAGCGCTGGCTGGCCCGAGCGACCGGCCCGGCCGCTGCGCTGGGCGTAGTTCGCGGGCGTCGGCGGCACATTCCGCAGACCGACCGCGTTCAGGCTCGAGATGTCGACGCCCAATTCCATGGTCGGCGAGCAGTACAGCAGCGGGAGCGTGCCCTTGCGGAAGGCGCGTTCGCGTTCCTCGCGCTGCACCGGGTCCACCTGGGCGGTGTGTTCGCGGGCGGCCAGGCCGCGCAGCTCGCGAGCCACCTCGGTGTAGAGGGAGCGGAAGAAGGCGTTGACGCGGCCGCCGGTGTCGGCGTCCACGGTCTTGCGGATCGGGTCGGGCGCCGCGGTCGTCCCGTCGCCCGCGGCCCACACCAGCGAGGACGCCCTGAGCCGGTAACCCCGGGCGCCGTCGACGTCCACCTCGGTGAGGATCCCGGCCCGGGTCAGCACGTGCAGGATCTCCTGGATGAGCCGCTGCGCGTCGTCGGTGTTCAGCGTGCCCGCGAACCCCGGGAACTGGTTCGGACGCCGCAGGTAGCGCCCCATCGCCGATCGCCCGGTCAGGTGCAGGTCGTTGCGTCCCTTGCCGGGGCGGCTCGAGAACGCGAAGACGGTGCCCAGGGACGCCACCGGTTCATTCGGCGGCATCGCCCACACGCCGGTCAGCTCCTGCTGCGACTGACGCTGGATGCGCTCGAACCCTGTCAACGAGAGACAGCCGACGTCTACGGCGAGCACCTTGCGGAACTCGTCGAGGACGATCCGGCACAGCTCCTCGCGATGCCCGTCGCGCGCGTCCCGAAGCGGCTCCGGTGCGGCGGCCCACAGGGCCTGATCAGCGGCGATCTCCGACAGCGACTCATAGCCGACCCGCAACAGTCCGGTCTGTTCGAGGTTGGGCATGGTGATCCGCCAGCCGCGCTGCAGGTCGAGGTACAGGCGGTACTCGACGAGCTCGCGCAGCGCCTTCTCCGCACGCGTCCGAGCGGCATACACGGCGTCCGGGGCTGCCGCGAAATCGGCGAACTCAAGGCCCAGCGCGTCCACCACCCGGGCCGCCACCACCTCGTGAGTGAGCCCGCCCGGGGCGTCGGTCATGGCCTTGTGCAGCGCGCCGCGCAGCTGGGCGACCTGGACGAAGTCATTGAGGTGGCCGGCCTGCAGACTGGCGTCCTGCCGGTTGTCGACGAACGTGAGCAGCTTGCGTGCATCGGCAGGGAGTTCATCGGCTGGCACGTCTCGCAGGGCGCGCACCAGGCTGGTGCTCAGGACGGAGATCGCCGAGCTACGGCCTTCGGCGTCCAGGGTGACGAGCTTGGAGAAATCGCGACCGCGGACCTGCTCGTAACTGACCTGGCAGGCCAGACAGAAAGTGAATGGGGCCGGGATGAACGCCGCTGCGACCCCGCCGACGTCGACCTTGTGTCCTGCCACATCGACCCGGACCCGCTTAGGCAGGTACTTCACCTTGTTCGGCAGGGTGGCATCATCGGGGCCGACCCAGGAGTCGGGCAGGCGGCCCTCCTTGATCGGATCCGCCGGCCAGGGGAAATCGGTAGAGACGTAGAGGTAGCCGTCCACGGCGTCGCCGGCGGTCACGTCCCGCGACGAACGGGGCGCGTACGTCGTCTCGCCGCCCCTGGTGATTCGCTTGACCACGGCGTACTCCTGGCCGCACTCGCGGCAGAAGGCCAGCGGGAACAACAACTTCTCCGGGGCCGACGGCACAGCCACCTGATACTTCGAGGTGATGTAGCGGGAATCCCCCGGTTCGAGGGAAACGTGAAGGGTATCCCCCTTGGACAGGAACTGGTGGAGCCGGAACGCAAACAGCGGCCTACCCGTCTCGGCATCGCGCACCCGGGAACCGGTGAGCAGCGCCTGCCGGATCGTGTCGTGGCAGTCCTGGATCGGGACGTTCGTCGCATTCGCCAAGGCCGGCGCCGCGTCCTCCTGCAGCCGCCGCGGCGTCTGCCGGACGAGGCGGCCAGTTCCGGGTTCGGTGGCGAGCCCGAACGTTGACTCGATCCAGGACGCCAGCGGTGAGGCCGCCAACTCGTCGTAGCTGGTCGGGATAGCTGAGGTGATCGCCTTCGTGAGCGCGGGGACGTCCGCTGCCCCGGAAGGGCTGGTCGCCCTTGTCAGGGTCTCGCCGATCACGTGGTCCGGGCGCACGTCGGCGCCGAAGATCCGGGATGCGACGTCCGCGACCGTCCGTTTCTGGTCCGCGGTCGACCCGCCGGAGGCCATCGTCGCCGACGTGCCGATGCACTGGAGATCGGGTGACGAGCACGCTTCCCGGACGCGTCGCACCAGCATCGCAACGTCGGCACCTTGGCGTCCGCGATAGGTGTGCAACTCGTCGAGGACGAGGAACTGCAGCCCCTTCGCGGCCTTGACCAGCTTGCGCCGCTCCTCAGGCCGGGTGAGCACCAACTCGAGCATGACGTAGTTGGTGAGCAGGATGTCGGGCGGGTTGGCGAGAATGCGATCGCGTCCTTCGCCGCGCTCCTGTCCGGTGTACCGGGCGAACGTGACCGGCTCGCGGCCGACTCCGTAACCGTTGACGAGGAACTTCTCGAGTTCCCCTAGCTGTGAATTCGCCAGAGCATTCATCGGGTAGACGATGATCGCCTTCACCCCGGGAACCTTCGGTTGGCGCAGCACGTGGTCGACGATCGGGACGATGTAGGCCAGCGACTTGCCCGAGCCGGTGCCGGTGGTCAGGACGTAGCTCTCCCCCTTCTGAGCAACCTCGACGGCTTGACGCTGGTGCCGGTGAAGGGTGATTGGTGCCACCCCTTGGTCCTCGATGGTGGACTTGACCCGAAAGATGCGCGAGCACTCGGCGTCCAGTAGGCCTTCCCGGACGAGATCATCGACGCGCCCGCCGACCTCGAAGGCAGGATTCAGCGAGATCCAGGGTTCAGGCCACTGCCGATCAGCGTCGAGTTCGTCCTGGTAGAACTGCTTGAGGATGGGGTCCTTGATGTCGATGGCCGATGTCGTGAACTCGCGATAGTCGTCGATGACCTTGTCGCGCACCTGAAAGACGTCCATGCAACCTCTCCCCCATCTTGATGGCACTCTAGTCCGCAGGGGCTTGCCAATAGCGCAGGCAAGGGCCGCCGTGGACTGGCGGCCCTGTCGTGTCGCTGGGAGTCAGAAGGGCGAATGGCGATGCTGGCGCTGCCGCCCTCGGCAGAATTGCTCGAGCGCTTGGGGCATCAGGTGGCCGACGCCCTCGCGGCCCCCCAGGATCCGGTAGGCGGTGGGCGCGGGGATCGGGCTGTGGCGAGTGAGGTGGCTGATGGCCCAGATGGCTTCGTAGGCCACCTCAGGCCAGCCGGCGATCCGCTCGCTGCCCTCGTCGTTCAAGTCCTACGGGGATGCCGAGGAGCGCCTGGGCCCGACGGCGGAGCAGGTACGGGACCAGATTCTCCTGGCCACCAAGGCGACGCCGCGCCGCGCCGAGGAC
>CALMKG010000107.1 GCA_937867175.1 uncultured Propionibacterium sp.
TGGTGTCGATGACCACCTTGCCGGCCAGGGGCTCCACGGGGACGCCGTCGATGGCCCGCAGTGGCACGGTCACCACGGCCAGTTCGGCGGCCTCGGCGGCCTCGGCGGGCGTCGCGGCCCGGGCGCGGGAGCCCAACTCGGCGACCAGGTCTGCCAGTGACTCCGGGCCGCGGGAGTTGCTCATCGCCACGTCGTAACCCTGCGCCACCGCGAGCCGAGCCAGTTGCGAGCCGATGTGTCCGGAACCGATGAAACCGATCGTCGTCACGCCCCAGCAACCACGCAATGAACCGCAGCCTTCCCGCGCGGCAGCGACCCCGACCCGGCCCTCAGTCATGACCGACCCAACGGGGCTCTTCGTACCTGAGCGTGGGGTGAGCGTGGATCCGACGGCGGGCGTGTCGGCGGGGTGAAGGGCGTCGAGGCCCTCAAGAATCGGGGTTACCACACCACCTGATCTTCAAGGACCTCGACGATGCCCGATCCTACTTCCTGCTGCCGTGCCGGCGGCGGCTACTGTCAGCGCTGCGATCTTCTGCTGGGGCTGCCCGGGCTCCACGTGGTCGGTGTCCAGCGCGACGACGCGGGGCTGCGTGTCGAGGTCGAGTCACGGCCGCCGGAGGTGATGGGCTGCCCAACCTGCGGAGTCGTGGCGCATGCGCATGGCCGGCAGAGGGTCGAGCTGATCGACGCGCCGTGCTTCACGGCGCCGGTGAAGCTGTGGTGGCGGAAACGACGCTGGCTGTGTCCCGAGCCGATGTGTCCGGTGAACTCGTTCATGGAGCAAGACCCCGATGTGGCGCGGCCCAGAGCGTTGCTCACCGCTCGGGCGACGTCGTGGGCGATCGGGCAGATGCGGCGGGAGAACGCCTCCGTTCAGGGGATGGCCCGGCAACTCGGCTGCGCCTGGAGGACGCTGTGGCGAGCGGTCAAGCCGATCCTTGAAGCGGCTGCCGACGACGAGACCCGCTTCGCTGGCGTCACCTCGCTTGGCGTCGACGAACACCTCTGGCACCACGTCTCCACCAAGCCTGTCGACCAGGGCGGACGCGGCCCGAAGGAGTTCACCGGCATGGTCGATCTCACCCGCGACAAGGACGGACACGTCCGGGCCCGACTCCTCGACCTGGTCCCGGGTCGCTCCGGCGAGGCCTACACGTCGTGGCTGCGTGACCGCGACGACACGTTCCGCAAAGGCGTCGAGATCGCCACCCTGGACCCGTTCCAGGGCTACAAGAACGCCATCGACGACCAGTTGGAGGACGCCATCGCGGTGCTCGACGCCTTCCACGTGGTCAAGCTCGGGACGGCCGCGGTCGACGAGGTCCGCCGCCGGGTCCAGCAAGACATCCACGGCCACCGTGGCCGCAGAGACGATCCGCTGTATCGGATCCGCAACCTGCTGCGCGCCGGCCGGGAACACCTCACCGACCGGCAGAAGACCCGCCTCGAGACCGCGTTCACCGCCGACGACCGACACGTCGAAGTCGAGGTCGCCTGGCACTGCGCCCAACAGCTGCGCTCGGTCTACCACCAGCCCAGTCATGCCGACGGCCGCCGTGTCGCAGAGCAGATCCTGGCCACGTTCCCGTCGTGTCCGATCCCGGAGATCGCCCGCCTCGGCCGGACGCTGAACCAGTGGCGCGACGCGTTCCTGGGCTACTTCACCACCGGCGGCGCCAACAACGGCGGCACCGAAGCCATCAACGGGTTGATCGAGCTCGCCCGCCGCGTCGCCCGAGGGTTCCGCGACCCCGACAACTACCGCCTCAGAATGCTCCTCATCGGCGGCGGTTTACGACTGTGACCCCACGCCCAGGTACGAAGAGCCCGATTGATTGCCCGGATCTAGAAGCCGCGAAGGGCCTCCGAATCAGTGCTGCCAGAGTGCGGTAACGGGAAGGATGTGCAGCCAGCCGCCGACGACGGCGGTCTGGGTTCCGGTGTGGAGGCAGGCACCCGTGATGTTGAGGTCGGGGAAGCGGTCTCTGAAGCGGATGAGGTTGGTCCAGGCCGCCGGTAATGGAGGTGCTGCTCTTGACTTCGATGGACAGGAGACGCCCGTCGGCCAGTTCGATGATGAGGTCGACCTCGAGGCCGTCGAGATCGCGGAAGTGGTGCAGGCAAGTAAGGGGTGTCACTCTTGCAGACAAGAGGCTGTGAACTTGCAGATTTGAGCTGATCAACCTGCAGGATTGAGGCATGGATTCCGAGCAACGATTCCACGTCCGGGTTGTGTCGCCCCACGGCAGTCGACCCAAGCTAC
>CALMKG010000108.1 GCA_937867175.1 uncultured Propionibacterium sp.
ACTGCGCAAGCATGACCAACCCGAAAGCGACCATCAGCACCGCGGTGACCCGCCCGATGTCGGAATGTCGACGCGGCTGGGTGGCCTCCTCGCGCAGGCCCTGATGGCTGGCTGCCTGCAGCCCTGGCGGCTGGGAGACTGACTGGGCGTCCGGCATTGCCATCCACAGCACGCCGTAGACGGCGATGGTGAGCACATTGCTCAGAGTCAACCCGATGAAGCAGAGCCGGACGAGCCAGACCGGCCAGCCGAGGTGGCCGGCGATACCGCTGGCCACACCGCCGAGCCACGCCTCCCTTCGGTCACGAACCAGTGGTCTGCGGGGGCTGGGCGGGATCGGTGGTTGCTGGTTGGCCAACGAAACCTGCCTGTGCGGGGGCGGAGGTGGCGCGTAGGGCGAAGTGACGGGCGCCGTCATCGGGGCTATCCCTGGTTGAGAACCAGCGATGCCCCGTTGGTGCGGATTGCTCGTCACTCCACCAGCCTCACATACACCGTCGCCCCGTCACCACCAGTGACAGCCCGGAACCTTCCCTGAGAACCTCGGGGATCGGGGGGGGATCCGGGTCGAACCCCATACCCTGCCTCCAGAATACCGGCGACACTGGAACCGTGCCCACCAGCGTTCCGCCGCCGCAGCCCCAGTGGCCGCTGCGCCCGGACGCCCGGATGCCTCGCCGCGACCTGAGCGAGGAGTTCCTCGCCCTCGAACGCGTGCCCGCCAAGGGCAAGCTCACCGGCCTGAGCGTGGCGATTGCGGACTGGTTGTCGGTCGACGTCTTGGTGGTGCGCGCGCTCTTCCTGGTCACCGCGCTCAGTTCCGGCCTGGGGCTGATGCTGTATCTGGCTGGCGTCCTGCTCACCACTGACGTCCGCACCGGCACCGCACCCTTGGACCGGGTCGGAACGAACTGGCACCGCTTCCCCGGCCGGGTCGTGGTCGGATGGGCCTTGGGCCTCAGCGCTTTGATGGCGCTCACATTCGGCAGTGAGCTTGGCACCAACTGGGGTTCGGTGGGCGTCCTGGCCGTGACCGGCTGGCTCGGCTGGCGGATGGGCTCCCGGACACGGCCAACCGGCCGCAGTCGCCATCTCGGCTCTGCGTCGGCCAGACAGCCGCTGCCGCCAGGCGCGCACTCCGCAGCCCGACCGACTCGCAACACCGTTCCTCTGGCCATCCTCACGCTCTGTGTTGCCGCCTTGGCCTTCGGAGTCACCCTTGAGGAACGCCCGGACGACTTGTCGCTCGCCTTGGCGGTCGGACTGGCAGTGATCGGGGTCGGGCTGGGCGTCATCGCCTGGCAGGGCAAGTCATTGCTTCTGGTCTTCTCCGGGCTGCTGATGGCAGCCGCGCTGGGTGCCAGCATCTTCCTGCGGCCGATGGCCATGACAGAACCGCGCATGATCGTCGACCAGGCCGAGTTGCATGACCTGGCCATCACAGACTCCGGCTATTCGGCCGACCTGAGCGCGGTCCAGCCCACCACCGACATCGACTGGACGCTGAAACTGGATTCGTCCACCGCTGCTCTGGTGCTGCCGGACGGTCCGAACGTGGATGTCACGGTGAACTATGTCGACTCGTTGGTGGCGCTGCCCGGCGATCAGTTCGATGTCGGCACCGGGGTGGCCACCTACCGCCGGATAGATCAACCCGGCGAGCCGGTCCTCACCATCATCATCGAAGCGGATTCCTCCGGAGTCTGGGTCGTGCCATGAGGCACAGACCCAACTTCGTCACGCTCGTCTGGGGCCTGGCGTTCACCGGATTAGCCGTTCTCGTCATCCTTCGCACCGAAGGCTACGCAAGCAGTCTCCCGAGCAGCGGGATCGTGCTGAGCTTGATAGTGATCGCAATCGGTGCGGTTGGTCTCGTCCTGACCAAGAAGAACTGACAACCCAGCAACTGAACAAACCGTCACGACAAGGAGCAAAGACCATGGCACAACGTCAACTGGTTCGCAGCCGCGAACACCGCGTCATCGCAGGAGTCTGCGGTGGAATTGCCGACTACTTCGAGATTGATGCGAACATCGTCCGTCTGATCGCGATCGTCACCTCGTTCTTCAGCGCCGGCCTGGTTGTCGGCGCCTACTTGGTGGCCTGGCTGATCATCCCCGATGCTGGTTCCGGCGAGACCGGCGCCGACCAGATCTACGACCGCTACGGCGACTACAAGCGCCGTCGCGACGCACGCAAGCCGGACGCCGACCCAACCGATACCTTCCGCGCCGATCAGTGACCGCCCCGGCACAGCCCCTGCGCCCCGCGCGGGGGCTGTGCTATTCCCACTCGATGGTGGCCGGCGGCTTGCTGGTCACGTCAAGGACCACTCGGTTGATCTGACGGCACTGGTTGGTTATCCGAGTGCTGATCTGTTCGATCACGTCGTAGGGCAGCCTGGACCAATCGGCCGTCATCGCGTCCTCGCTGCTCACCGGCCGAAGCACCACCGGGTGGCCGTAGCTGCGTCCGTCGCCTTGCACCCCCACCGATTTGACGTCTGCCAGCAGCACCACCGGCATCTGCCAAACCTCACGATCCAGTCCGGCCGCGGTCAGCTCGGCCCTGGCGATGGCATCCGCCTCGCGTAGCAGGTCGAGGCGATCGGCGGTCACCTCACCGATGATCCGAATCGACAAACCGGGCCCCGGGAACGGCTGTCGCCAGACGATCTCCTCCGGTAGACCGAGTTCCAGGCCAGCGGAGCGGACCTCGTCCTTGAACAGGTCACGCAACGGCTCGATCAGGGTGAAGGAGAGGTCGTCGGGCAATCCCCCGACGTTGTGGTGACTCTTGATGTTGGCCGCGCCCTCGCCGCCGCCGGACTCCACCACGTCCGGGTAGAGGGTGCCCTGGACGAGGAAGTCGACACCTTGGTCCCCCGCCACCTGGCGCGCCGCCGCCTCGAAACTGCGGATGAATTCGCGCCCGACAATCTTGCGCTTGGTCTCCGGGTCGCTCACCCCCGCCAGCGCGCCAAGGAAACGCTGCTTCTCGTCGGCCACCACCAGCCGGACCCCGGTGGCCGCCACGAAGTCGGTCTCCACCTGCTCGGCCTCCCCCTTGCGTAGCAGGCCGTGGTCGACGAAGACGCAGGTCAACTGGTCGCCGATGGCCCGCTGGACAAGTGCGGCCGCCACCGCAGAATCGACACCGCCCGACAACCCGCACAAGACCTTCCGGTCCCCCACCAGTTCCCGGATCGCGCTGACCTGTGCGGAGACGAAGTTCGCACTCGTCCAGTCCGCCGTACAGCCAGCGACCTCGAACAGGAAGTTGGTCAGCAACTGCTGGCCCTGCTCGGTGTGCAGAACCTCCGGATGCCACTGCACGCCGGCCAGCCGCCGCACCGGATCCGCGAACGCCGCCACCGGCGCGCCGGTACTGCGGGCGAGGGCTACGAAACCCGCGGGTGCGGCCGTGACCGCGTCCCCGTGGCTCATCCACACGTTCAACACGCTGGGCAGCCCGTCGGTCAACCCGTAGCCCTGCACCACCTGCACGGTGGTTCGTCCGAACTCGGAGGTGGTGGTGCGCTCCACCGTGCCACCCAGACTCTGCGCCATAGCCTGGAAGCCGTAGCAGACGCCGAGCACCGGCACCCCACCGGCGAACAGGTCCGCGGCGACCTGCGGGGCTCCCGGTTCGTAGACCGATTGTGGACCGCCGGACAGGATGATCGCCTGGGGGTCACGCGCCAGCACGTCTGCGACGGACGCGGTGTGCGGCATGATCTCGGAGTAGACGTGTGCCTCCCGGACGCGACGGGCGATGAGTTGGGCGTATTGCGCACCGAAGTCGATGACGATGACTGGACGAGATGCCATGCGCGAAAGCATAGAACTGCCACTACCCCGGGGGGCATGGAATGAAACCGACTTACCGGACGCTTTGCCCCTCATGACAATCTTCAATGACGTCTCCGCCCTCGTCGGTCGGACCCCGTTGGTCAGGATCAACCGGCTGACCGAGGGGTCGGACGCCACTGTGGCGGCCAAGCTCGAGTTCTACAACCCCGCCAACTCGGTCAAGGACCGGATCGGCGTGTCCATGATCGATGCCGCCGAGGCCTCCGGTCAGCTCACCCCGGGCGGCACCATCGTCGAGGCGACCAGCGGGAACACAGGTATTTCGCTGGCCATGGTGGGCGCAGCCCGCGGCTATCGAGTGGTTCTGACGATGCCCGACACCATGAGCAAGGAACGCCGTGCGGTACTGCGTGCCTTCGGCGCCGAACTCGTGCTCACACCAGGCGCAGAGGGCATGAAGGGCGCGGTGGCCAAGGCCGAGGAGATCGGGGCCACCGAGGGTGCAGTCCTGGTCCGCCAGTTCGAGAACCAGGCCAACCCGCAGATCCACCACGACACCACCGGGCCGGAGATCTGGGACGACACCGAGGGCAAGGTGGACATCTTGGTGGCCGGCGTCGGCACAGGCGGCACCGTGAGCGGGGCCGGCAGGTATCTCAAGGAGAAGAACCCCGCGATCAAGGTGATCGCCGTCGAGCCGGCCGAATCGCCGATGCTCAGCCAGGGCACCGCCGGCCCGCACAAGATCCAGGGGTTGGGGGCCAACTTCGTCCCGAACACCCTTGACCGCGGCGTGCTGGACGAGATCGTGACGGTGCCATCGCAGGTGGCCATCGACACCGCGCGTGAGCTCGCGACCAAGGAAGGCATCCTGGCCGGCATCTCTGCCGGCGCCAACGTTGCGGCGGCGCTCGAGGTTGCCAGACGCCCGGAGAACGCCGGCAAGACCATCGTCACCGTGGTGCCGGATTTCGGCGAACGCTACCTGTCGTCGGTGCTGTGGGCCGATCTCGTCGACTGAACACACCTCCGGGTGCTTGGATTGCCTCGTGAGCATCTACTCGAGGATTCGGTTCGTCGCCTCTCGCGTGAACGAGGACCTGGCCGCCGCACAACGTGAAGACCCGGCGGCCCGGTCGAAATTGGAGATCGCCATCCTCTATTCGGGGCTGCACGCCATCTGGATGTACCGGATCGCGCACGCCATGTGGCGGCGTCCGGCGCTGCGATTCCCGTCCCGCTTCGTCAGCCAGTTCGCGCGGTTCGCGACCGGAATCGAGATCCACCCCGGCGCGACCATCGGCCGACGCTTCTTCATCGACCACGGCATGGGTGTGGTCATCGGCGAGACGGCCATCATCGGGGACGATGTGCTGATGTATCACCAAGTCACACTGGGTGGCCGGGCCCGTGGCCGCTTCAAGCGGCACCCAACCATCGGGAACCGGGTGCTGATCGGCGCCGGCGCCAAGGTGATCGGCGACATCACCGTCGGTGACGATGCGAAGATCGGTGCCAACGCCTTGGTCGTCAAGGACGTCGCGGCCGGTGCCGTGGTCGTCGGCATCCCGAGCAGCGTGCATCGGGGCGACGTCATCGCCTAATCGTCGCCTTCGCAGTTTGAGCCGCAATGGTCGTCGGCGATCTGGAGATGATGCCGGACCACCTCGCTGACGATGAAGTTCAGTAACTTCTCGGCAAACTCCGGGTCGAGGTCGGCGTCGTGCGCCAAGGCACGCAACCGGGCGATCTGCCGGCGTTCGCGATCCGGGTCGGCCGCCGGCAGGCCCTGCTCGGCCTTCAGTCGACCGACCCGCTTGGTGATCTTGAACCGCTCAGCCATGATGTGCACGATGGCAGCGTCCAAGTTGTCGATGCTGCTGCGCAGAATCAGCAGTTCTTCTGAGGCACCCGGTTCCGCCTTCGCCATGTCAGTGGATGATCAGGTCGATCCGCTGAAAGGCCTTCACCTCGGTGTAGCCGGTGGACGCCATGGCCCGCCGCAACGCACCCACCAGGTTCATGGTGCCGTCAGGGCGGTGGGAGGGCCCCAGCATGACCTCCGCCAAGGCGCCTACCTGGTCGACGCGGACCCGGCGCCCCCGCGGTAGAGACTCATGCCAGGCCTCCTGCCCCCAATGCCAGCCTCTGCCGGGCGCCTCGGTGGCCCTCGCCAGCGGAACGCCGAGCATGGCTGCGTCGGCCCCACACGCCAGTGCCTTGACGATGTCGCCAGAGTGACCCATCGCACCGTCTGCGATGACATGCACGTAGCGGCCCCCCGATTCGTCGAGGTAATCCCGGCGGGCCTCTGCGACGTCGGAGATGGCGGTGGCCATCGGCACCTCAATGCCGAGCACCTGGGCGTTCGTGCTGCTGGCAGCACCACCGAAACCGACCAACACACCGGCTGCGCCGGTACGCATCAGATGCAGGGCAGTCTGGTAGGTGGCGCAACCGCCGACGATCACCGGCACGTCCAGTTCATAGATGAACCTGGCCAGATCGAGTGGCTCGACCGAGTTCGAGACGTGCTGCGCGCTGACCGCGGTCCCGCGGATCACGAAGAAGTCCAATCCGGCGTGCTCGACCACCCCGGCGAACTCCTGGGCGTTCTGCGGACTCAGCGCTCCAGCAACGGGCACTCCCGCGTCCCTGATCTGGCGCAGTCGCTCGGTGATGAGTTCAGCCTTGATGGGTTCGGAATAGATCTCCTGCAGCCGGCCCGTCTTGGCCGCCTCACCGGCATCGCCCAGTTCTTCCAGCAGCGGTTCAGGGTCGGCATAACGGGTCCAGAGCCCTTCCAGGTTGAGCACACCCAAGCCGCCCAGTTCCCCGAAAGCTATCGCGGTGGCCGGGCTCATCACCGAATCCATCGGCGCCGCCAGCATCGGGAAATCGAAGGTGATGGCGTCGATGCGCCAGTCGATGTCAACAGTTTCGATGCCGCGGGTACGCCTGGTCGGCATGATCGCCACGTCATCCAGCGAGAATGAGCGGGCCGCCCGCTTACTGCGTCCGATGTCCTGCATGGGATCCTCCTTCGAGTCGGCCCAACCAATCTAGCGTCCCGATGCGGGACTGCTAGCGCCTGGTCGCGTAGTTGGGCGCCTCGACGGTCATCTGGATGTCGTGCGGGTGGGATTCGCGCAGGCCAGCCGAGGTGATCCGGACGAAACGACCCTTGGTCTGCAACTCCTCGAGCGTCCGGGCACCCGAATAGAACATCGATTGGTGAAGGCCCCCGGTGAGCTGGTACAGAACTTGGCCGAGTGGGCCCCGATACGGCACCTGGCCCTCGATGCCCTCCGGGATGATCTTGTCGTCACGGGCCACATCGGCCTGGAAGTAGCGGTCCTTCGAGTAGCTCATCCGGCGTCCGCGGGAGGCCATCGCGCCGAGCGAGCCCATGCCGCGATAGCTCTTGAACTGCTTGCCGTTGATGAAAACCAGATTTCCCGGGCTCTCGTCGCAGCCCGCCAGCAAAGAGCCAAGCATCACCGTGTCAGCGCCGGCCACTATCGCTTTGGCGGTGTCGCCCGAATACTGCAACCCCCCATCACCGATCACCGGCACGCCGGCAGGCTTGGCCGCCCGCGCAGCATCGTGGATTGCGGTGATCTGCGGGACGCCCACGCCGGCGACCACTCGAGTGGTGCAGATGGAGCCGGGCCCGACGCCGACCTTGATGCCGTCCGCGCCAGCGTCGATCAGTGCCTTCGTGGCCTCAAAGGTGGCGACATTGCCACCGATGACGTCCACCTCACGGGCCGCAGGTTCGCTCTTCAGCCGCTTGATGAACGCGATCTCCGCCTGCGAGTGACCATGCGCGGTGTCGACCACCAGGACGTCCACGCCCTCCTCGACTACCGCCATGGCGCGCTCCCAAGCGTCCCCGAAGACACCGACTGCAGCGCCGACCCGCAACCGGCCCTGCGCGTCCTTGGCGGCATGCGGATACTGGTCGGACTTCACGAAGTCCTTCAAGGTGATCAAGCCCCGCAGGCGTCCCTGCTCGTCAATCAGTGGCAGCTTCTCGATCTTGTTCCTGGCGAGCAGCGCGAGCGCATCGTCGCCCTTGGTGCCCACGGGGGCAGTGACCAGCGGCATCGGGGTCATCACCGCGCCGACCAACTTGTTCGGATCGGTCTCGAAACGCATGTCACGGTTGGTGATGATGCCGAGCAGCACCATGTCGTTGTCGACGACCGGCACCCCGCTGATCCGGTAGTTGGCGCACAGCTCCTCAACCTCGCCCAAGGTGGCGTCGGCGCTGATGGTGATCGGCTCATCAATCATGCCGGCCTCGGAGCGCTTCACCTGATCGACCATGTGCGCCTGCTCGCTGATGGACAGGTTCCGGTGCAGGACGCCCAGGCCACCCTCGCGGGCCATCGCGATGGCCATCCGCTGCTCGGTGACGGTGTCCATTGCCGCGGACAGGAACGGCACGTTCAACGTGATCCGCCGGCTGAGGCGCGCCCTTGTGGTGACCTCACTCGGAATGACATCGGATTCGCGCGGCTGCAACAGCACGTCGTCGAACGTCAAGCCGAGAGTCTCGAACATCGACGGCACACCGGAAGGAGTCAACAGGTCGGACACAGGTGTCCCTTCGGTCAAGTGGCTGAGGCGCCCAGTCTAGCCCGCTCTACCACGCGCAGCAGCGGCCAGGCGACCGCCACCGCGATGGTCTGCACGACGGGGATCGGCCAGCCCGCGTAGTCGAGCAGCACACTGGTGATCAACAGGCAACCGGTGAGTGTGACCACCCAGTCGGACGCCCGCGCGCTCAGCACCACCGCGCCCAGCAGCACTCCACCCCACAACGCGTACCAAGGTTGCAGGCTGGGGTAGGTGAACGCGAAGGCCACCAGCCCCCAGGCTGCGAAGGTGATCGGACGCGAGGCCGCGTACCGCCAGCCGAGCCAGGCGATGATCACCGCACCGATCGTCAAGAAGATGGGACCGACGAAGGCCACGCAGTCGGCCATCGGCCACCCGGTGACCATTTGCAGGGTGGCCGCCATGGTGTGCGCGACGGACTGGCTGCCGGCTGTTTGCGGGGCGCCGGAACCGGTGGCCCAACCGATCCCCCAGCCGCTCACCAGCGTTGGAACAGCGAACCCCGCCAACGTGGCGAGCAGACCGACCGGCAACCGCCACACCGCCTGACCGAGAGTGGCCCGCCACGCCTGGCGGGCCGGCACGTCGGGGCCGGCGGCTACCCCGTACAGTGCCACCGCGACCATCATCAGCCCGATGGGCTGCTTCACCGCCATCCCCAAGCCGACCAGGACGCAGCCCAGCGGCCAGGCGGCCCGCCAGCGGACGGCGCACCAGATGCCTGCGACGCCCAACGCGACCGCCCACGCATCGTTGTGGGCGCCACCGACGAAGTGCACCACCAGTAGTGGGTTCGCCAGCCCGAGCCACAGCGCCGCCGCTGCATCCTGGCCTGTCGCCTTGGCAATCCTTGGCAGGCACGCCCCGATTACCACGACCGCGAGCACGCCGGGCAACCGCATGGCCAGCAACGACCAGAAAGGGTGGGTACCGCTGATCGCGACCACGCCGGCCTGGATGAGCAGCGCCAGTGGCGGATAGACGGTGGTGGTCCCCTGCCAGTAGATGTCGACGCGCTCTGCGAACGGGCCGCCATTCAGGCTCAGGCCGGTCAGATAGGGGTCGAACCCCCGCAGGACGATCCAGCCCTGCTCGAGGTAGGCCCACGCGTCCTTGCTGAGCAGCGGCGGGCTGACCAGCAGCGGCGCGCACCAGATCACAAACGAGCGCCACAGTTGCCCGATGGCGGCGGTGCGCAAACCCAGCCAGCCCATGAACAGCAGTGCGATACCGGCGACCGCAGGCGCCGACTGCGCCCAGCGGATCGGCAAGGTGTTATTACGACCGGCGAACCCGAGGCCCCACGGCGACGCCAGCCAAGCAGAAACCGCCAGCAGGACGCTTCCGGCCAACCCGGTCAGCACAGCCCGCCTGGTTGATCGCACTCAGCGAATGCTACCGGTCGCCGACACCACAGGCGAAAAGACCACCGGCCAAGGTTGCCGGCCTGCCGATAGAGATCGACAGTGCCGGCCACCTTGGCCGGTTGGGTCTTCTTCAGTTGTCGAGGTCGTGCCTTAGTGAGCGTGACCGCTCTCGTCATCTTCCTCGGGCTTGTTGACAACCAAGGTCTCGGTGGTCAACAGCATGGAGGCGATTGACGCAGCATTGGCCAGCGCCGACCGGGTCACCTTGACCGGGTCGATGACACCGTCGGCGATCAGGTCGACGTACTTGCCGGTCTTGGCGTTGTAGCCCTCGTTGGGGCCCAACTCCGCGACCTTGGCCACGATGACGTAACCCGGCTCGCCGCCGTTCTCGGCGATCCAGCGCAGCGGTTCCACAGCCGCCTTACGAACGATCTGGACACCCATCTGCTCGTCGTGGTCGGCGCCCTTGACGCCATCGAGCACCTTGGCGGCGTGGACAAGCGCAGCGCCACCACCGGCGACGATGCCCTCCTCGATGGCGGCCCGGGTGGC
Source organism: uncultured Propionibacterium sp. (assembly GCA_937867175.1). Classification (GTDB taxonomy): domain Bacteria; phylum Actinomycetota; class Actinomycetes; order Propionibacteriales; family Propionibacteriaceae; genus Brooklawnia. The sequence goes on from CALMKG010000108.1 coordinate 10,361, forward strand.
CGAGACAGCGTCCTCGATGCGGTGCTTCTTCTCGTTCAGTTCCACCTCGGTGGCCGCACCGACCTTGATGACGCAGACCCCACCGGCGAGCTTGGCAACCCGCTCGGCGAGCTTCTCACGATCCCAGTCGGAGTCGGTGCGCTCGATCTCGGCGCGCAACTGCTCGACGCGACCCTTGACCTCTTCGGCCGATCCGGCGCCATCGACGATGGTGGTGTTGTCCTTGGCCACCACCACCCGACGAGCCCGACCCAACACGTCCAGATCCACCTGGTCGAGCTTGAGGCCGACCTCGGGTGCGACAACCTGGCCGCCGGTCAGGATCGCGATGTCTTGCAGCATCGCCTTGCGACGGTCGCCGAAGGCCGGAGCCTTGACTGCGACCGAGGTGAAGGTGCCGCGAATCTTGTTGACCACCAGGGTGGACAACGCCTCGCCGTCGACATCCTCGGCGATGATGACCAGCTGTCCGTGCGCTGCGATGACCTTCTCGAGCATCGGCAGCAACTCGTTCATGCTGGAGATCTTGCCTTGGTGGATCAAGATGTACGGGTCTTCGAGGACAGCCTCCATCCGATCCTGGTCGGTGACGAAGTAGGGCGAGATGTAGCCCTTGTCGAACTGCATGCCCTCGGTGAAGTCCAGTTCGGTACCGAAGGTGTTCGACTCCTCGACGGTGATGACACCATCCTTGCCAACCTTGTCGAAGGCTTGGGCGATGATCTCGCCGATCTCTTCGTCGCGCGAGCTGATGGTGGCAACGTTCGCCATGTCGGCAGTGCTGTCGACCTCGCTGGCCGCGGACCGTAGTTCATCGACGACAGCCTGGACGGCCTTGTCGATGCCGCGCTTGAGACCGATCGGGTTGGCACCGGAGGCGACGGCCCGCAGACCTTCGTGAACCAGAGCCTGAGCCAGCACGGTGGCGGTGGTCGTGCCGTCGCCGGCGACGTCGTTGGTCTTGGTGGCCACTTCCTTGGCGAGTTGGGCACCGAGATTCTCGTACGGATCAGTCAGCTCCACCTCCTTGGCGACGGTCACCCCGTCGTTGGTGATGGTGGGAGCACCGTACTTCTTGTCAAGCACGACGTAGCGGCCCTTGGGCCCCAGCGTCACCTTGACGGTATTGGCGAGGGCGTCCACGCCACGCTCGAGCGCGCGGCGAGCATCCTCGTCGAACAAGAGTTGCTTGGCCATGAACTAACGCCTCACTTCACCACGACGGCGAGAATGTCGCGCGCGTTAAGCAGCAGGTAGTCCTTGCCGTTGTAGCGCACCTCGGTGCCGCCGTACTTGCTGAAGATCACGACGTCATCGACCTGCACATCCATGGGGACGCGGACACCCTTGTCGTCCACGCGACCGGGGCCAGCGGCGACGACCTTGCCCTCTTGGGGCTTCTCTTTGGCGGTGTCGGGGATGACCAGGCCCGAAGCGGTGGTGGTCTCGGCCTCAAGAGGCTCAACGAGGACGCGGTCCTCGAGCGGCTTGATCGTGGTTGCCACGTTCAAACCCCTTTCTATTGTCTGGGTTCATTTGCAGCTACGAACGGGACGTCGTCGCGGGTGCCGTTCCGATCGTTGGCACCCGATCGGTTCGAGTGCCAAGACCACCTTAGACCGGCTTCTGGCACTCAGACAAGCCGAGTGCCAGCCAGCCCGTCGGTACCGCGTCCCCGGCCACCCCGCGGTCATGGCACCCGGCGCACCACGAAGGCACGGGCCCCGGCCACGGTGCGCGCCAGGATCAGGGTGGCCTGGTTCGGCCCGGACAGCTTGAGTCGGCGCCGCAGTGCGGCAGGATCGACGTCCAGCGCCCGCTTCTTGATCTCAAGCACCCCGACGCGGTTGTCCCGCACCCAGGCGCGTAGCGTCTTCTCCCCCGCATCGAGGGTCTGGAGCACCTCGAAGCAGCTGGCGAACGGGCTGGCCACTGGGTGGTCAGTGGACAGGTAGGCGACCTCGGGGTCGAGCAGCCAGGCCTGGGGGTCGATCCGGTTCAGCGCCCGGGCACGGATCACCGCGCCGTTCGGCTCCAGCAGGTAGCCCCCCGCCGCGCGCACCGGCAGCCGCCCTGCGTCCAGTTGTGCCTCCAGACGGTGTGGGCCGGGCAGCAGCACCGCGGCGCTCATCCCGCGGCTGGCCCGCGACTGCTGGACGTCGAGTCGCCAGAGCCCGGCCTCCACGACGTCGCCGTGGTGGGAGACCCAGCAGGCCTCAACCCCAGCCGGGATCAGTTCGCGCGGCAGCCCCGGCCCAAGTTTCACGCAAACCGGCAGGCGCCCGGCCAGCAGCTCCAGCACGAACGGCCAGGCCGGATTGAAATCTGCCACCCGCCAGCTGCGTCCCCGGTCAGTCCGTCGGGCCGGGTCGACAAAGACCGCGGTCGTCGCATCGGCCGCCGCGAGCAACCCGGGCGCCAACTGGGTGGCATCGCCGACCAGCACCTCGGCGCCGGGCAGGTTCGCGGCGGCCAGCGCCGCGGTTTGGGGGTCGAGTTCGACGGCCGTCACCGTCATGCCTGCAGCGAGGAAGGCGCGTGCGTCCGCCCCGATGCCGCAGCCGAAGTCGATCACCCGACGCACCCCGGCGGCCGCCAGTCGGGCCGCCCGCCAGGCGGCCACCTCCGGGCGCGAGGCCTGTTCCAGGCCATCGGTGGTGAACCAGATCTGCGCGGCCTCCGCGCCGAACTTGGCTTGAGCGCGTCGCCGCAACGACGTCTGGGCGAGGGCCGCAGCGGCCAACTCCGGACCGAACCGGCTGCGCAACCTTGAGGCGGCGCTCAGCGAATCGGGATCAGCCTCGGCGCTCGCCGCGCACATCGCTGCCGCGCCCTCGTCCCCCAGCAGGAGGTGCGGGCCAGGACGCGAATCGGCGCTCATCGCAGCACCCCCGAGCAGCCCTGCGGTCGGCCGTCCAAGTATGGGATGACCAGGTGGAACTGCTCCAATTGGTCGTCGAAGACGTGTGGCAGGAAGAACCGGTCGCCCTCCCACATCGGCAATTCGCCGAGCCGTGCCACCGGCTGCCAGGCCAACGGGCCTTCCGCATTGGACGCCGGCACCTCGCCGGTCCAAGCGTCCACCAGGAAGATGAAACCAAGCGCATCGGAGCCGTCCCGGTGGAATCCCGGCCAGCTGACCGTGCCGCGCAGCCGCATCGAGACCACCTCGATCCCGGCCTCCTCGCGCAGTTCCCTCGTCATGGCGGACCAGACGTCCTCATCACGTTCGAGCTTGCCGCCCAACCCGTTCCACTTGCCCAGCTGCTCGTCGTCGCTACGCCCGACGCGGTGCACCATGAGTACACGCGACCGGTCGGACGAGACGACGAACCCGAGCGTTGTCAGCACCGGCGTGTATGGCACACCGGCAGACTACGTCGCAACCACAGGCCGGCGGGGAACGAACACCCCGGGACGCTCAGGCGAGCACGCGCTCGACCGGCATCCCGGAGTCCGCCGAGATCGTCGGGCTGCTTGGCGGACGTCCGGCCTCCATCACCTGCGCGCCGAGCACAGCGATCATCGCGCCGTTGTCGGTGCACAATCCGGGACGCGGCCGGCGCAGCTCAATGCCGGCCGCCGCAGCCCGTTCGGCCATCAGGGTGCGCAGCCGCGAGTTGGCCGCGACTCCACCACCGAGCACCAGGTGATCAACCCCGAAGTGCCTGGCGGCGTCGACCGCCTTCGCGGTCAGCACGTCAGCCACCGCCTCCTGGAAGCTGGCCGACACGTCAGGCACGCTGATCGGCTCGCCGTCGCGTTCGCGCTGCTCCACGTAGCGGGCGACCGCGGTCTTCAGGCCTGAGAAGGAGTAGTCGAAACGGTGCCGCGCCAGGTCGTGCCGGGCCGTGAGACCGCGGGGGAAAGCGATGGCCTTCGGATTGCCCTGTTGGGCCAGGCGGTCGATCTCTGGGCCGCCCGGGTAAGCGAGCCCGAGCAGCCGGGCGACCTTGTCGTACGCCTCGCCGGCGGCATCGTCGATGGTGGTGCCGACCTCGGTGATGTCACCGGTGATGTCACGCACCAACAGCAGTTGGCTATGGCCACCCGAGACCAACAGGGCCAGCACCGGTTCCGGCAGCGGCCCGTGGTCGAGGATGTCGACAGCCACATGGCCGACGAGGTGGTTGAGCCCGTACAGCGGCTTGCCCAGCGCGGACGCCAAGGCCTTGGCCGCTGCCAGTCCGACCACCAACGAACCCATCAGGCCGGGTCCGGCGGTCACGGCGATCGCGTCCACCTCAGCCAACTCGATACCGGCGCTGGACAGTGCACGTTCCAGGGTCGGCGTCATGGCCTCCAGATGGGCACGCGAGGCGACTTCGGGCACCACGCCGCCGAAACGGGCGTGCGCGGCGACTGAACTGGCGACCTCGTTGGCCAGCAATTCGGCGCCCCGGACGATGCCGACGCTGGTCTCGTCGCAGCTCGATTCGATGCCGAGCACCAACGGTCCGCTCATGCAGGCCACCTGGACAGTCTGGACAGCCCCGGTGCTGGCCGGCGGTGGAACCGGCATTCCATCACGATGGCATGGCGTCCGAGACCGTAGTAGTCAGAACGCCGGGCGATCGCGGTGAAGCCGGCGGCCTTGTACAGCGAAAGGCCGCGGTCGTTGTCGTATCGCACCTCAAGCAGGATCCGGTCCGCACCAGCAGCGTCTGCCCAGTCCATGCCCAATCCGACCAGTCGGCGGGCGATGCCGCGCTCCCGCCGGTCGGGGCGCACTACCACACGCAAGACCTCGGCGGTGTCGTCCAGCACACCGAAACAGGCGACGGCTTCGACCTGATCGTCGTCCCTGCTGATCAGCACAAGCCGATCCGGGGAGCTGAGTTCGGACGCCCAGGAGCCGGTGCTCCAGCGTTCCGGGGCGTCGAACCCCGACTCCTCCAGCTCTAGCAGTGCGGGCAGGTCGTCCGGCTTGGCGGTCGCAACGATCATGGTGCCTCCTTGAGACTGGGCAGCCGCAAGCGGCCACCGACCAAAGCCGACTTGCGGGTCTTCGGAGCCTCTGCGTCCGGCTTGCGCAGGTAGGCCGGCTCCAAGCCGACATCTGACAGTTCTTCGATGCGCGCCGCCACCAGCGCCGCATCCATCCCCAGGGGAGCTCCATCGGGGACGCGTCCGGCGAAGACCTCAGGGTAGACCTCGACGCCCGGGCCGCCAGCCTGCAGGCGAGGGACCGCGGCGGGCGCGCCCACCGCGGGGCCGGCGACCCTGCTGCCGGACGCGTCATAGCTCGCCCAGTAGAGCTCCTTGCGGCGCGCGTCGGTGACCACCACCGCAGGTGTGCCGGGCGGGTTGGTGGTGAACCACGTCATGGCGATGGCGTCCAAGGTGCCGAAGCCGCGCACCCCAATCCCAGCCGCCATCGCGAGGGTGCGGGCGGTCACGATCCCGATCCGAAGTCCGGTGAAGGGTCCCGGACCGATGCCTACGGCGATCAGGGCGAGCTCGGTCAAGCCGATTCCGTGGGCGGCGAGCAACTCGTCGATCATCGGCTGCAGCGATTCCACGTGCCGCCGCGACGAGGTCTCGGTACGTCGGTCGACCGGCTGGCCGTCGGTGGCCAGACCGATGTTGACCCCTGCCGCGGTGTCAATGGCGAGTGTCCAGGCGCTCACTGTTCGGCCTGCCAATCGGTGAACTGGTCGACGAACTTCCACAGGTCGACCTCCGCCCAGCGCGGTCCAATGCCGGTCAACCGCACGGTCCGGGTCTCATCGTCCGGATCGCCGCTCCGGTCGATGTGGATCTCGAGCCGGTCCCCGGCAAGTTGGTCAGCCAGACCTGTCCCCCACTCGACCAAGGTCACCGAATCGGCCAGCGTGGCGTCCAGGTCGAGGTCGTCAAGTTCGGCCGCCGAGCCGAGCCGGTAGGCGTCCACGTGGACCAACTGCACCCCGCCGTCGACGCCAGGATGGATGCGACTGAGCACGAAGGTCGGCGAGGTGATCGGGCCGGCCACTCGCAGGCCGGCCCCCATGCCTTGGGCGAGGGTGGTCTTCCCCGAACCCAATTCACCGCTGGCGACGATCAGATCGCCGGGACGCAGCAGCTCGGCCAGCCGGGCGCCGAACGCACGCATCGCTGCCGCGGTGGGCACACGCAGACTCGCTGGCAGGTCGATGTCGATCAGTACCCGCGTGGCGTCCAACTCCTCGACGATCTCGAATCCGTGACCCTGCCACCAGCGGATCACACTCGGCAATTCGCGACGGGCGACCAGCTGCAGGCGACGCATCCCGGCCTGCTGGGCGAGCCCGGCGGCGGCCCGCACCATTTGGGTTGCGATGCCGTGTTGACGCTGGCCGGGCAGCACGCTGACCCGCAACAACATCCCGGTCGGTGGGCTCGCGTGGGCGTCCAACGCCAAGAAGAGGCAACCAATGTCACCGGCGTCGTCGCTGGCGATGATGCCGATCTGGTCGCTGAGGTAGCGCTCGACATCAGCCAAGGTGTCCCCCAAGGCGTCCGCCGGTGGGTCCAATGCGGGTCGCGCGCGAAAGGACTCGGTGATGATGTGCAGCATCCGCGGACCGTCCCCGGGGCCCGCGATGCGCAGCGTGGGCGCTGGAGCCACCTGATCGATCACGGCGTGCAAGTCTACGCGCGTGCCCGGCCGCAACCGAATCGTCTGTTGTCGGGCGAGGCACCGGTCCAGCGTCCAGTTCTGGGCGAAGGCTCGGCGGGACGCCAGAGCACGGGGGATACTGACAAGTTGGCACGCGCCCAGCTGTGGAGTCCCACCAGAATCCACCCGGCGGCGGCCTGGCGGGCTCCTTCGGCTGAGGGCCGACGAATCAGACGACGTAAAGTGGACGCGTGCGTGTTGCGTTTGTCGTCGAGTGTTTCCTACCAGCTGTCAATGGAGTGACCAACTCAGTGCTGCGGATGTTGGAGCACCTTCGGCGGCGCGGCCACGAAGCATTGGTGATCGCACCCAATGATCCGCGCGGGGTACCCGACAGCTACGCCGGCTTCCCGATCGTCACCACCGCATCGCTGACGCTACCTTGGTACCCGGACATGCGCTTGTCAGCGACCCTGACCGCACAGGTCGAGAAGCATCTAGCCGACTTCGCCCCCGATGTGGTGCACCTCGCAGCGCCAGTGGTGCTCGGCTACAAGGGTGTGCTGGCCGCCGCGCGGCTGGGAGTGCCCAGCGTCGCGCTCTACCAGACCGAAGTGCCCAAGTACGCGGTTCAGTACGGTTACCCCGCCGCTGAGCCCTTGCTGTGGCACCACCTGCGCAAGGTGCACAACATGGCGACCATCAACTTGGCGCCCTCCAGCTACACCCGTGACCAACTGATCGACCATGGCTTCGCCAGGGTGGACGTGTGGGGACGCGGGGTCGACACCGAGCGCTTCAATCCGCGCAAGCGTGACCAGGCGCTACACGATTCGTGGACACCCCACGGCGAAGTGGTTGTCGGCTACATGGGACGCTTGGCCGCCGAGAAGCAGGTCACCGATCTGAGCGTGCTGGCAGATCTGCCCGGCACCCGCATGGTGATCATCGGTGACGGCCCGATGCGTGAAGAACTCGAAGCGCGGTTGCCGAACGCAGTCTTCGTCGGCATGAAGACCGGCGACGACCTACCCCAGTACTTGGCAAGCTTGGACCTGTTCGTCCACCCCGGCGAATTGGAGACCTTCGGTCAGGCGATCCAAGAGGCGCAGGCGTCCGGGCTTGCGACGATCGCACCTCGCCGCGGTGGCCCGATCGACCTGATCGAGCCCTCCCACAATGGCTGGCTGTACAGCCCCGGCGACTTGGCAGACCTACGTCATCGAGTCGTCGACCTGGTGGGCGACGACTTCAAGCGGGCATCGTTCGGACGGACCGCCCGCGCAAGGGTGGAGAACCGTACCTGGCCGCAGATCAGCGACCAACTGCTCGACCACTACTGGGCCGCGATAGAGCTCGGGGTGAAGGCGCCGGTCCGGATCGCCTGAGCACCGACCACCTCGGCCAGATCGCTGAGTACCTCGGGGATCGCCGTGGCCACCTCATCGGGCGGGAACGGGCCGGACTTGCGTGTCGCGGCGAGCGCCTGAACTGAAGCGCCGATCGCGGCAGCTCGCCAAGCGGGCAGGCCGGCCGCCAGCAGCGTCCCGCAGATACCAGCCAGCACGTCGCCGGATCCGGCCTGCGCTGTCCAGGCCGGCCCAGGTACCGCCAAGGTGACGGTGCCGCCCGGTTCTGCCACATATTGGGTGGCACCCTTGAGCAGCACTGTGGTGTGCCAGCGTGCGGCGGCGACCCGCGCCGATCCGATCGGATCGTCCACCACCTGGGTGCGAGTGATGCCCAGCATGGCGGCGAGCTCACCGGCGTGCGGGGTGAGCAGCCATCCCTCGGGCAGCTCTTCAGGCAGGTCATCCAGAGCCTCGGCGTCGATGATCGCGGGTAGACCGGACTCCAGGATTGGCCGCAGGCGTTCGCGTCCGTTCCCGATTCCCCAGCCAGAACCAGCCAGCCAGGCATTCACCCGACCTCGGCCGAGGGTGACCGAAGGCTGTCTACCCAGTACGAAGTCAGCGGCCCGCTGCGGCCCGGTGTACCTGACCATGCCGACACCCGAGTAGAGCGCGCCGATGACCGAGAGGACCGCCGCACCCGGATAGCGGTCGGAACCGGTGTCGATACCCAGGACGCCCCTGGAGTACTTGTCGGCGTAAGGCGTCGGCCAGGGCCACCACCGAGCCACGTCGACTCGCTGCATCTGGCGCAGTTCGGCATCCGGCAGGTTCAAGCCGACGTCGGCTATCTCGACCGCTCCGCAGCAACTGGCGGCTGGCTGCGCCAGATGGCACAGCTTGGGTGCCGCGAAGGTGATCGTGACGTCGGCGTTCATGTGGTGCAGTGACCGCTCGTGGTGGTCTGCGGTCAGGCCCGACGGCAGGTCGACCGCCAACACCGGGATCGACAGCGTCTGGCAGGCCTCGGCGAACCAGTTGACCTTTTCGGGTAGGCCGGGACGAGCGCCGAGCCCGATGATCGCATCGATGACCAGCGCGATATCGGGAAGCATCCGCATCACCGTCACCGAGTCGATGAAGCGGATACCGGCCTGCCGGGCAGCCACCACACCTTGGGCGTGCGCTCTGCCGGTGACCAGCCAAACCACCACCTGACGTCCTGCGCGGGCCAGGTTGCGGGCGGCGAACAGTCCGTCGCCGCCGTTGTGCCCGGGACCCACCGCCACCAGGATGAAACCGGGCTCGTCGGTCATCTGCTCGGCACGAGTGGTGACCCACTGTGCCGCGATCTGCATCAGATCATCTTGCGGGTGGGCGGCCATGTATTCCTGCTCGGCAGCTCGAATCTGCTCGACACTGTGGATCCCGATCACGATTTCCCCTCACAGACGACGAAAGCAGTCGCCAGTCCTGCATCGTGGCTGAGCGACATTCTGATGTTACCCACACCGAGCGCCTCGGCCCGAGCCGCCACCGTACCCCGGATCACGAACTCAGGCTGACCCTGTTCCGAGGTGACCACCTCGGCGTCCAACCAGACCATGCCTCCCGGCGAGCCCAATGCCTTGGCAAGCGCCTCCTTGGCCGCGAACCGGGCCGCCAGCGAGGCCGGCTGACGCCGGGTGCCGTCAGGCAGTTGTACTTCAGTCGAATTGAACAACCGCTCCACCATTTTGGGCCGACGCGCCAGCATCGCGGCAAATCGGGCAACTCCGCAGATGTCGACCCCGACCCCGATGATCACTCGACGGTCACCGACTTGGCGAGGTTGCGTGGCTGATCGACGTCGTGACCCAGCGCGGTGGCCAGCTCACAGGCGAACAGCTGCAGCGGCACGCTGGCCAGCAACGGCTGCAGCAATGTGGACACACGCGGCAACCGGATCATCTCGTCGGCGAACGGCACCACCTGCTCGTCCCCCTCCTCGGCCAGGACGATAGTGCGCGCCCCACGGGCCCGGACCTCCTGGATGTTGCTGATCACCTTGTCGCGCAACTGGTCACGGCCCGCGGGCGGCACGATGACGAAGACCGGCATGCCGGGTTCGATGATGGCGATCGGGCCGTGCTTCAGCTCGCCGGCGGCGAAGCCCTCGGCATGCTGGTAGGCGATCTCCTTCAGCTTGAGTGCACCTTCCAGGGCCACCGGGAAGCCGACATGGCGTCCCAGGAAGATGAAGTCGTTCTGGTCGGCCAGTTCGCGGGCCAACTCGTAGACCCGGTCGGCGCCGTCCAGCATCTGCTGGATCAGCTCGGGGGTGCCAGCCAACTCGGTGGTGATCAGCCTGATCTCGTCGGAGTACTTCATCCCCCGCACCTGGGCCAGGTAGAGCCCGAGCAGGTAGCAGGCGGCCAGTTGGGTGAGGAAGCCCTTGGTGGACGCGACACCGATCTCGGGGCCGGCGTGGGTGTAGATCACCGCGTCCGATTCACGTGGAATGGTGGCGCCGTTGGTGTTGCAGATGGCGATCACCTTGGCGCCTTGGACGCGGGCATGCCGGATCGCCATCAAGGTGTCGGCGGTCTCGCCGGATTGGCTGATGGTCACGCACAGCGTCTGGGGGTCGATGATCGGGTCCCGATAGCGGAACTCGGAGGCGACCTCGACCTCGCAGGGCACCCGCGTCCAGTGCTCGATGGCGTATTTGGCGACCATGCCGGCGTAGTAGGCGGAGCCGCAGGCCACGATGACGATCTTGTTCACGCGGCGCAGATCCTCTTGGGAGATGCTGCGCATCTCGTCCAGCACAAGTTCACCGCGGTCGTTGTAGCGACCCAGCAAGGTGTCGGCGACCGCCTTCGGCTGCTCGAAGATCTCCTTGCGCATGAACCAGTCGAAGCCGCCCTTCTCAGCGGCCGAGGTGTCCCAATCGACCTGATAGCGCTGCACTTCAGCCGGCTGCCCGTCGAAGCCGACCACGGTGATCTCGGACGGGCTGATCAGTACGACCTGGTCCTGGCCGAGTTCGATGACATCGCGGGTGTGCTCGATGAAGGCCAGCACGTCGGAGGCCACGAAGTTCTCGCCCTCACCGACGCCAACCACCAAGGGCGAGTTGCGGCGCGCAGCCACCACTTGGCCAGGCTGCTCGGCGTCCACCGCGACGAGGGTGAACGCCCCCTGCAAGCGCCCGACTACCACCCGCATGGCGCCGAGCAGATCATGGTTGTGCTGCAGCTCCAGGGCCAACAAATGCGCGGCCACCTCGGTGTCGGTCTCGGAGGTGAACTGGGCGCCGGCTTCGCCCAACTCGGCGCGCAACTGACTGTAGTTCTCGATGATGCCGTTGTGCACCACTGCCACCCGGCCGTCGGACGAGACGTGCGGATGGGCATTGAGGTCGTTGGGGGCGCCGTGCGTGGCCCACCGAGTGTGACCGATGCCCTGATGGGATGCCGGTAGCTGGCGGGCATCCAACTCCGCCTCGAGATTGGCCAGTTTGCCGGCCTTCTTTGCGACAGCCAACTGCCCGTCCGCGACGACTGCGATGCCGGCCGAGTCGTATCCGCGGTATTCCATCCGGCGCAGGCCGGCCACGATGACCTCTTGCGCATCCCGGGGGCCGGTATATCCGATGATTCCACACATAGCGACGAGTCTAGAGAGCAGCCCGCTACGCTTGCACAATGCCCTGCGAAGAAGCAAGACCGTGACCGGCCCCTGGGTGACCCTGCCCAGGGCAGCGTGGGCACGATTGGCCCACGACAACCAGCAGAGGCTCGACAGCGAGACGGTCATTCGGCTGCGGGGTCTGCAGGATCCGACCGATGTCCGCGATGTCGCAGAGGTCTACCTGCCGCTGGCTCAGTTGCTCAACCTCTACCGAATCAACCACGACCAGTTGTACGCCGATTCGTACGGCTTTCTGGGCATCTACCCTAGTCGCACTCCGTTTGTGATTGGCGTTGCCGGGTCAGTTGCGGTCGGCAAGTCGACCACCGCGCGCCTGCTGCGCGAACTGCTGGCACGATCCCCGGGGCATCCACAGGTCGACCTGGTCACCACGGACGGCTTCCTCTACCCCAACGCCGTCCTCGAGGAGCGCGGCTTGCTGGACAGGAAAGGCTTCCCGGAGAGCTATGACCGTCGCGCGCTGCTCGATTTCGTCATCAGGGTGAAATCTGGCTCATCGGTAGTGACGGCGCCGATCTACTCGCACACCATCTACGACATCGTCCCTGATCGCCTGATCACGATCGAAAGTCCGGACGTCCTGATCCTGGAGGGGCTCAACGTCTTGCAGCCTGCCCCGGCGGGCAGCGCCCATCTGACGGTCAGCGACTTCTTCGACTTCTCGGTCTATGTGGACGCGGACGCGTCCGACATCAGGGCTTGGTACCTGGATCGCTTCATGGCCCTGCGCAAGGGGGCCTTCAAGAATCCGCACAGCTACTTCCGCGAGGTCGCCTTGCTTACCGAACAGGAGGCCATCCAGAAGGGCTTGGGCTTCTGGGACGAGATCAACGCCCCCAACCTGGTGGACAACATCGAGCCGACCCGGGAGCGTGCGACCGCGATCCTGCGCAAGGGGTCGGACCACGTGATCTCGGAAGTACAGATCCGCAAGATCTAGCCCAAGCCGGCCGTCCCCTGGGTTAAGGGGACGGCCGGCGATGACTACAGCACCAACGGCGTCACAGCGCCAGTCGGGCGGCTACCAGCTTCGCCAGCCGCTCAGCAACCTCCCGTGCGTGCTCGCTGGTGGTCGCTTCGACCATCACCCGGACCAACGGCTCGGTGCCCGAGGGACGCAAGACCACGCGTCCGCCATCGCCCAGTTCTCGGTTCGCCGAGGTGACCGCCTGCGTGATTTCGGGGTCGATTCCCGCCCGCATCTTGTCGACGTTAGGGACGTTGATCATCACCTGTGGCAGCGTCGTCATGACTGAGGCCAGGTCAGCGGCGGTGCGTCCCGAGGACGCCATACAGGCCGCCAGCTGCAAGCCGGTCAGCACGCCGTCGCCGGTGTTGGCGTACTCACTCATGATGATGTGGCCGGACTGCTCGCCGCCCAACGTGAAGCCGTCGGCGGCCATCGCCTCCAGCACATAGCGGTCGCCGACACGGGTCTGCTCAACCTGGATGCCGTGGTCGCGCATCGCGTTGAACAGGCCCAGGTTGCTCATGATGGTGGCCACCAAGGTGTTGTTGTGCAGCTTGTGCTGTGACTTGAGATGCAGGGCCAAGATCGCCATGATCTTGTCGCCGTCGACCAGGTTGCCGTCGGCGTCCACCGCGAGGCAGCGGTCGGCGTCACCGTCGAGGGCGATGCCCAGGTCGGCGCCGTGCTCGACCACCGCGGCCTGCAGGCCACCGATGTGGGTGGAACCGGCATTGTCGTTGATGTTGAGCCCGTCGGGGGTGTTGTTCATGGCGATGACAGTGGCACCGGACGCCTCGAATGCGGGCACTGCGGTCGACGACGCTGCACCGTTGGCGGCATCGATGACGATCTTCAGGCCGTCGAGCCGCACGTCACCAAGGCTGGCGACCAGCGAGTCGATGTAGCGATGCAATAGCGCGTCGCCGGCGTCGGAGTTGATGTGGCCGACCCCCCCGCCGGTCGGAGGCTGCCAATGCTGGCCGAGGCGTCCCTCGATCTGGTCCTCAAGGAAGTCGTCGAGCTTGACCCCGCCGCGCTGGAAGAACTTGATGCCGTTGTCGGGCATCGGGTTGTGGGAGGCCGAAAGCATGACGCCCAAGACGCTGCTCTGGTCGTTCACCAAGTACGCCAAGCCCGGGGTCGGTACCACGCCGACATCGATGACGTCCACACCGGCGCTGGCCAAGCCGGCGCTGACTGCGGCGGAGAGGAACTCGCCCGAGATTCGGGTGTCGCGTCCCACGAGCGCCGTCGGGCGAGCGCCGTGAAAGGCGCCCGTTTCGCTGAGTACCCGAGCGGCAGCGATGGCCAAGTCCATCGCGAGTTGGGCTGTCAGGTCTTTGTTCGCGACGCCACGGACGCCGTCGGTACCAAATAGTCGTGCCATGGTTGAACAGCGTAGCGGCAACGCCCCGAACAGCAGCAGCCGACCACCGCGAAACAGTGGTCGGCTGCTGCTGGAGGTCGTTCGGTCAGCGCTTGGAGTACTGCGGCGCCTTGCGGGCCTTCTTGAGGCCGGCCTTCTTGCGTTCCTTGACGCGGGCATCGCGGGTCAGCAGCCCGGCCTTCTTCAGGGCAGGACGGCTGGCCTCGGTGTCGATGGCGTTCAGCGCACGAGCGATGCCGAGGCTGACCGCGCCTGCCTGGCCGCTGGTGCCGCCACCGGAGATACGCACGATGACGTCATAGGAACCCACCACGCCGGCGGTCACGAAGGGCTCGTTCACCTCTTGTTGGTGCAGCTTGTTCGGGAAGTAATCCTGAAGGCTGCGGCCGTTGATCGACCATTGGCCGGTGCCGGGCGCCAGCCGGACACGGGCGACGGCCTCCTTGCGGCGGCCGGTGCCCTGCCCGGGCGCAACGATCGCCGGACGGCTGGTCGAAGCGGCCTGGGCCGACGAAGCAGAATCGGCGCGGTAAGCGATCTCTCGATTCTCCTCATCGATGAAAGGGGTGGTCTCGGTGGCTTCGAGGTCTTCGGTCTGGGTCTCGGACACGATTGAAT
>CALMKG010000109.1 GCA_937867175.1 uncultured Propionibacterium sp.
TCATGAACGACAACAAGAAGCCAGTAATCGTTTGCACCGGGATGTGTGACACGAAGGGCAACGAAATCCAGTTCCTCGCCGAGCAGGTAGAGGCATTCGGCGGCGAGGCAGTGATCGTCGATGTCTCCCTGGGATCGGCCTCACCTGCCTGGGCGCACATCCGCAATGACGAGGTGCTGGCCAAGGCCGGCATCGAACAGGCCTCCGACGTGTTCACCGCACCGCGCGCCACCGCAATCGACCTGATGGTCAAGGCCGGATCGGTAATGGTGAACGAGCTACACGAAAAGGGCAGTTGCGACGGCATCATCACCTGGGCCGGCTCGGTGGGCGCCACCGTGGTCTCGGGCATCATGCGTTCCTTGCCTTTCGGTGTGCCGAAGATTCTGTTGACCGACATGGCGTCTGCTGACGTGTCGATGTGGCTCGGCAACAAGGACATCTTCATCGCCTCGCCCACCGCAGAACAGGGCATCAACAAGGTCACCCACCGGATCGTGAGCAACGCCTGCGCTGCGGTGGTTGCGATGGCCGATGTTGAGGAGGACACTTCGCTGACCAGGCCGCTCGCGGCAGTTACGTCTTATGGAACCACCACGCCAACCCAGCTGCGCATCACCAAGTTCTTCGATGACCACGGTTGGGATTGCGCAACCTTCCACGCCGTCGGTGTCGGGGCCACCATGGAGGATCTGATCCGCTCCGGCGACATCACGGCGGTGGTTGACATGACCCCGGGTGAGCTGACCAACAACATGTACAACTCCTTCTACGGGATCCCGAAGACGTGGGTGGGGGAACGCATGACGGCGGCGTCCGAGATGGGGATCCCGCAGGTCATCGCGCCCGGCGGCCTCGACCAGAGCGCCTACAACGGCATGGCCCAGTTCGATCCGAAGTACCTGGCGGACTTCAAGACGGGCAAGCGCCGAGGCTTCCACGGGACCGACATGCCGTACGTCCACAACGAAGGCGTCACCATCATGGTGCCCACGTTGGAGGAGATCGACGAACTCTGCCAGTACATGGCCGAACGGCTGAACAGGACCACCGGCCCGACTTCGTTCGTGATCCCGATGCGCGGCTGGTCTGCCTACGACCAATCCGAGGAATTGGCGACGCGGGAACGCGGTTGGGCCGAGGGCAATGGCGATGGGCCGGTCTGGGAGCCGGACGAGGAGCACCCCGAATGGTCGCGCCGCGCGACCCGGATGTACCGCGAATTGGCACGCCTGCTGGACCATTCAAAGGTCGATCTGATCGCCACCGACCACCACATCCTCGATGAAGGATTCGCCGACCTGTTGAACAACATCGTCTGGGACATGATCAACGGCGATTGGCAAATCAACAAGTACGCCAATTCCGAGAAGGTGTTGACCACCGCCGATATCAAACAATGATGCCCGACAACGGCTGACCAGGCGCGTCCAAAGCAGCGGACCCGCGACTTTACCCAATGTGAATTTGCAGACCAGGTGGGCGTGAGCCTACCCAAGTTCTGATCAGGAATCCCGATGCCACGACGATTTCAAACCAAAGAGAGAACCTCATGAGTCAAGAACAAGCGCTCGATGACGTGGAAGTCATCGACGATCAACGAAATCAAACAGCGAAGCAACGTTTCGACGTCAAGTCGGCCGTGAATTGGGCGATCAGTATTGGAGTGCCACTGATTCTGTATCTGGCCATCCCGGTCGGCGGATCGATGACCGAAGAAATCCGTCGATTCCTGGCGCTGACCGTTTTTGCCCTGATCGCCTGGGCATTGAGCATCGTGCCCGTTTACGTTTCGGGCACCGCCCTCACGATCCTGTACGTGTTGACCAAGACCGCGTCGCCGGGAGTCGTGTTCAGCCCCTGGGCGACCATGGTTCCCTGGATCAGCCTGGGCGGTCTGACACTTTCGGTGATCTTCGAGAAGACCGGTCTGTTGTCTCGAATCGCGTTCTGGTTCATCTCGGTGACCGGCGGATCGTACCGCGGCATCGTGATCGGGCTGACCGCGTCCGGCGCCCTGGTGGGCCTGCTGGTCCCGAGCATGACGGGACGAGTAGTCCTCTACGCAGCGCTCACCCTGGGCATCATCCACGCGTTGAAGATCAAGCCGAACACCAACGAGGCCGCCGGAATCATGTTCGGTGGGTTCATGGCGTCGATTGCCTGCGCCTGGTTGTTCATGTCTGCCAACGACAACGTCCTGATCATCAACTCCTTCCTCATCGACGTCGGTGAGGGCGTCTCCTGGCTGCGCTACGTGGCAATCATGTTCGTCCCGGCTGCGATCTTCATCGCCATGCTGGTCGCGATGACCTTGCTGATCTTCCGGGGCAGGCTCGAGGTCGAGGGCCGTGAAGAGTTCCAGAACAAATTGCGAGAGCTGGGTCCGGTGAAACCGCAGGAGATCAAGTTCCTGGTGATCCTGGCGGTGCTGGTGTTGGCGTTGGTGTTCACCGACATCGCCGCGGGCTGGCTGTTCATGGCAGCGGTCGTGGCCTGCTTCCTGCCGGGCATCGGCATCGCCACCGCAGACGACCTCAACCAGGTCAACTACATGATGGTCTTCTTCGTCGCCCAGACAATGTCGATCGGTGCGGTGGCCAGTGAACTTGGTCTGCCGAAGATGGTGACAGATTCCCTGCTTCCACTCATGTCAGGCACGAACAATTACGTGTTCATTCTGATGATCATGGGCTTCGGCATCATCATCAATTTCTTGATGACACCGCTGGCGGGGATCACCTCGTTCGGCGCCACCCTGATCGAACTCGCGAACACCCTGGGGCTCAGCGCGCCGGGTGCCGCATTCGGATTCGTCTGGGGCGTCGAGCAATTGATCCTGCCCTACGAATGGGTGATGTTCCTGATTCTTTTCAGCTATAACATGTTTGACATGAAGAAGGCCATCATCTGGTCGGCCGCTCGAATGGGAGTGGCCGTCATTGCCATGGCCGCGATCATCCTGCCCTATTGGATGCTGGTCGGCTTCATCAGCTGATCACCAACACCAGAAAAGAGGTTGAAACGCATGAGTATCGAGGCCAGCCCCAGAATCGACGAGAAGGGGCGGATGAATGTCCTGCTGATCATCTGTGACCAGCTTCGACGTGATCACCTGGGATACGTGGGCGACCCGATTGTCAGCACGCCCAATATCGACGAACTCGCGGCACAGGGCACCGATTTCACCCGGACCTACACCTGCGTCCCGACCTGCGCGCCGAACCGGGCAAGTCTGTTCACTGCCCGGATGCCGTCGGCGCACGGGCTACGCGTGAACGGGATGAGTCTGAAGTGGGACACCCCAACCGTCACGAAAGCCCTGGCCGATGCCGGGTACGAAACCCACCTGGTGGGCAAGTCGCATCTGCAACCCTACGGAATCGGGCCGGGCGACAAGACCATCGAGATGGGCACCGGTGCCTACTTCCCCGATACTGATGGTGACGGGGCGGACTACACGCACGAATTCGCGACGCGTAGTCGCGCCGAGTATGTCGACTACCGCGATTACTACGGCTGGCAGGGCGCAGACATGACCCTGCAGCACGGCGACTTCGTCCAAGGCCACTACTACTGGTGGCTCAAGGACAAGGGCATCGCCTGGGAGGAGGTGGTCGGGGTCAAGCATGCCCTGGCGACCGATCCCGACTGGCCCAGTACGGTCTACAAGCCGTCCCTGCCCGAAGATCTGTACCCAACCGCGTTCGTGCAGGACAGGACGATTGCGGCTCTGCGCGAGTATGCCCGGCGCGGCAAGCCGTTCTTCCTGACCTGCTCCTTCCCCGATCCGCATCATCCGTTCACTCCGCCCGGCAAGTACTGGGGACGCCACGCGCCGGCCGACATGCCCTTGCCCAAGACGTTCGATGACCCGGCTGAGAACGCCCCGCCACACATCAGGTCGATGAAGGATGCCAAGGGTGACCACCGCGATCCGTACCTCGGCTTCGCACCCAGCGAGGCCCAGTACAAGGCGGCGATGGCGGCCCAGTACGGCCAGATCGAGATGATCGACGACGCGGTGGGCGAGATCGTCCGGGCAGTTCGCGAGTTGGGCCTTGAGGATGACACGGCGATCATCTTCACTTCAGACCACGGCGACATGTTCGGCGACCACGGGCTGATGCTGAAGCACTGCATGCACTACGACGCGATGGTCCGCGTCCCGCTGGTGGTCAAGGTGCCCGGACGCGCCCAAAGCGTCAACGACGGCTTCGCGATGACCATGGACATCGGCGCCACCGTATTGGAGCTCGCCGGTCTGGGCACGATCACCGGACAACAAGGCCGATCGCTGCTGGATGGCGTGGGCGACCCGGCCCGTACCGTCCGGGAAAGTGCCTACATCGAGGAGGAGTTGCCCTACCGTATGGACGGATTGGAGGCCCCGATCCGGATGCGTACAGTCGTCACCGACAAGGGTCGGATGACCGTCTACGCCGGCGAGAGCTTCGGGGAACTGTTCGACCTGGTCAACGATCCGGACGAGTTGCACAACCTTTGGGGACAGCCCGGCAGTGAGGAGCTCTACAACGAGATGATGACCGCGCTCGCGCGCGACGCGATGGCCACCGACCCGAACGACATGGTGCCCCGGTACCTGGGCTGATGGTGCTGGTGGGCTGCCCGGGTACGCGTCCGGGTGGCCCACCAGTTCGACGCCGATCTGCATCAAGGGGAGTGTGATGAACGCAGTTCAAGGACAACAGCCGGTCAGGCCGTTCTCGCTGATCGTCAAGCCCACTGGCGCAGCCTGCAATCTGGACTGCAGCTACTGCTTCTTCTTGTCCAAGGAGGCGCTGTGGGACGCCAAGAGGCAACAGATGTCGCCCGAAACCCTGCGCGCGTACTTGACGAGCTTCCTGGCCGCGCAACCGGACGGGCAGGTGGTCTTGACCTGGCAGGGTGGCGAACCCACCCTGCGCGGGCTCGACTTCTACCGCGAGGCCGCACGACTGGCCGACGAACTGAAGCGTCCCGACCAGACGATCCTGCAAACCTTCCAAACCAACGGCACCTTGTTGGACGATGAATGGGGTGAATTCTTGGCGGAGCAAGGAGCCTTGGTGGGAATCAGCTTGGACGGGCCGGTGACACTGCATGACCAGTACCGCATCAACAAGGCCGGACGCGGCACCCACCGGCAGGTCGTCCGCGGGTGGGAGGTCCTGCGCAGGCACGGCGTGGCGGCCAACATCTTGTGCACGGTGAACTCCGCGAACGCCGACCATCCGTTGCAGGTCTATCGGCACTTCCGCGATGACCTGGGGGCCGAACACATCCAGTTCATCCCGATCGTGGAGCGGGTCGCCGCTGGTGAGACGACGATCGCCGAGGCCGGTTGGCGAGACCCCGAAGGCGCTTTCGTCCTCTACCGCCAGGACGGCGAGCAGGTCACTTCGCGGTCGGTGCGGCCCGATCGGTACGGCCAGTTCCTGATCGGGGTCTTCGATGAGTGGGTGAACAACGACATCGGACGCGTCTTCGTCCAGGACTTCGATGTCATGCTCGGCGCGGTCTTCGGGCACTTCAGCCTGTGCGTGCGAGCCCCCGAATGCGGTACCGCCCTGGCGATGGAACACAACGGCGACATCTACGCCTGCGACCACTACGTCGAACCCGGCTATCTGCTCGGTAATCTCCAGACGATGAGCTTCGCGTCCGCACTCGAACACCCCGCGCAACGTGAGTTCGGACGCAGCAAGCGCACCAACCTGCCCACCCAGTGCGTGAAATGCCCGGTGCGCTGGGCATGCCACGGCGGCTGCCCGAAGGACCGATTCTGCATCACCACGGACGGGGAGCCCGGCCTCAACTACCTGTGCGCCGGGTACTACAGCTTCTTCAACCACGCCACCCCGGCGATCCTCGAGATGGCGAAGCTGCTGCAGGCGGGTCGTTCTGCCGCCGAACTGATGACGACGAACTGGCGTGAGGCATCAAGGGTTCGTTGCTGCGTGGGCTCTTCCTCGTCGGCCTCGTCGGCTTCGGCGGGGGAAGTGCCCTGATCCCGGTCGTGGAACGCGAACTGGTCGACCGGCGCAAACTGCTGAGTGCCGAGGATTACGTCCGGCACACGGTCGTCGCCAACATCACCCCCGGTGCGCTCCCGGTGAAGCTGGCCGCCAGCGCGGGTCTGACTTTGGGAGGTTGGGGATTGGCGGTGCTGGCGGTGTTGGCCGTGACGTTGCCGGGGGTGGTTGGGACGATCAGCCTGATGGCGCTGTCAGACTTCCTGGGCCCGGCGGCGCTCCGGGTCATCAGCAGTGCCTCGGTCGGCATCACGGCCTTCATCGTCGTCCTCCTGATCGGTTACATAGTCAAGGTGCACGTCGGCAGCGGGCAACTGCCGCTGTTCGTGCTCATCACGGCGACCGCGGCGTCACTCACCAGTCTTGATCCGCTCGTCAAGCTCATCGGTACGGCGTTCCAATTCGAACCGAGTGCGCAACCGCCCAGGATGGACGCGGTCGTCCTGATCGTCGGCGCGCTGCTCGGTATCGTCGTGGTGACGCTTTTCAGCTCGCGCGGCCGGGAACCGAGACTGATGCGACAACGCAAGTTCCCCATCGCGGCGATGCGGCCGGCGTTGCTCGCCTGCGCCGCCTTCCTGGCGCTCACCGCGGTTGGCCTGGTCGCGTTCGCGGTGCTGTTGCCCAACGGGGCCAGGCTCGGCGCCCTGTTGGCGCTGTCGTCCATCACATCGTTCGGTGGCGGCGAGGCCTACATCGCAGTGGCGGACGGCTACTTCGTTAAACCAGGTTTCGTGGATGCCGCCACGTTCTACACCCAACTGGTGCCCATCGCGAACGCACTGCCCGGACCCATCCTGGTCAAGGTGGCTGCGGGAGTCGGCTACCTCGTCGGCGCACCACATGGCACGGCCATCGCACTGCTGCTGGCAACCGCGGCAACCTTTGTCGCAGCGGGCGCCTGTTGCGCGCTCATGTTGCCTGTCCTGGGCGCCTACCTGTGGCTGCGCAAAGAGCCGATCGTGATCAACATCGGCCGATACATCCTGCCCGTCATCTGCGGTCTGCTGATCTCGGTATCGGCGACCATGCTTGACGTGGCCGCGAAAGTGGGCGAAGAGGCCGGGGTTGCCCCGGGGCCGCTGCTCATCGTCATGTTGCTGGCGATCGCTCTGATGACGTGGTTGCACCTCAAGAGGCTGGCTTCGGACATCTTGATGTTGGTGCTGGCCGGCGGGGCGTCCCTGTTGTTGCTGAGCATTCTTGGGCCTCCCGCGTGACTCGTGCGTCCACCTTGCAACGAGTGCGAGTCACTGACTCGCGACGATCTTATGTGCGGACGCGTCGGCGCGGCATCGGCGTTTACCGCCTCGGTTGCGGCAAACGCCGAAGGTAAGGTCCGTCCACACGACCACTCCTACTTCCCCAGGAGACACCATGGGCAAGCAAGTCAAGACCATCATCTGGGTCCTGGTCATTGGCTTTCTGCTGTTCTACCTCGTCACCAACCCCGAAGGTGCCGCGAACGCGGTACGCACAGTCGGCCGGCAGCTGGTCGATCTTCACCTTCTTCGCGAGCCTGGCCCGCTAGGCTAGGCGGGCGGCTGCAGGATTGGCTGTCCAATGTGGTCGCGGATGCTGGACCCCCACGTCGAGCACTACCTGCTCGACCTGGAGGGTGAGGTCTTGGTGGACGAGATCCACCGGCATTGGGTGACCCGCATCGTGCCGATCCCGGTCGTGTTCGGAGGTGCCGTGGTGCTGGGGACGGCCCCGGCGTTGCTGGATGTGGCCTGGCTGCCGGTGAGCGCTGGGCTCGGATTGATCGGCTACGGGTTGATCCGCCTGATCCGCGAACACACCGATCGCTTCGTCGTGACGAATATGCGCGTGTTCCGCGTCCACGGCGTCTTCAATCGGCACATGGCGACAGTCCCGATCGCCCGAATTCTCGACATCTCGGTGAACCAGCCGTTCATCGGGATGATCTTCAACTATGGCCACTTCGTTTTCGAGTCGGCCGCCCAGGAGCATGGGCTGAAGTCGATCCGCTACGTGCCGAACATCGAGCGTCACGACCGGACGGTCCAGACGATCATCGCGCGCTCCGGTGTCCGCGCCCGGGCCGAGATCAGCCCGGATGAGCTCGACGGAATCTAGAGGCGCGTCCCCTTTGTGCTGCCGAAACCCTGATGGTTGCGGTGTGACACGGCTTTTGGGCGCCACGTTGGCCTGAAACGGCGTGTCGCGTGTGGGAAATCAGGGGGTGGCGGGTGATCCTGCCGTCACCCTAGATTCCCGGGCGGTCGGAGGTGGCTGACTCCCCGCGGCGTGGCGTGGCTCACAGGAGGGTCGTGGTCACTGAGAGCGAGGGGACGCGCGATGGCAAAGGCGAGCAAACGGATCGGGGTTCTGACCGCGGGCGGTGACAGCCCCGGACTCAACGCCGCGATCCGCGGGCTGGGCAAGGCCGCGATCGGACGTCACAACATGGAACTCATCGGCTTCCGCGACGGGGTGCGCGGGCTCGCCGAGAACCGGTTCGTTGATCTTGGCCCGAGCGTGCTGTCGGGCATCCTGACCGTCGGCGGAACCATCCTGGGCACCAGTCGGGACAAGGTGCACAAGATGATGGTCGACAGGGAACCGGTCGACATGATCCCGACAATCGTCGAGGTCGTGGAGAAGAACAAGCTCGACTGCCTGGTGATGATCGGCGGCGGCGGCACGGCCAAGAACGCATGGCGCCAGCGCGGCTCCAGTTGGCGGCGTGCCGAGATGCTCATCCGCCCCGAAAAAATGTGTGCGTCGGTGCCTTGCAGGCTGAAGAAAGCGGTCTCCAGGCCGAGCCGCAAGAGGCCGCCCGGCTTGCTGAAGTAGTTGTCGGCGGTCGCCGGCAGCAGATGCACGCAGGCGGCGTAGCGGCGCACCAGCATTAGGACATCGCGCTCGAAGCTGTCCCGGTCGATGCCGTAGCACAGCTTGATGCGTGCGATCAGGTCCGCTTCGCCGGCCAGCAGATCCTCGACCGGCACGGCGGCGAACCCTGGGTCGGAGGCGGGGTATGAAGTGACAGGCGTTGGTGTGGCGGGCATGGCGGTACGGCGATGCCGGAAAGAGTGCGAAGTGGCCATTCTTCGGGCAGCTATCTCGCTTGTCGCGCCGAAACGGGACCTATTCCGAGGGGCTATCGCCTTCGGCCTCGGGGCTAAGTTTGTGAAAGAGCGCGAGCATGCCCAACTGGCGTTCGGTCATGCAGAGGGCGGGGCGAGCCGGGTAAGACGCTTGGATGCGATGGTCCAGGTGAAAGCGTTCCAGCAGCTTGCAGAAGGGGCAAGGTTCGCCAGGGTGCGCCACGGTGCCGACCGCGGCGATGAACTCGCAGCCACACCCGGGGCAGGTCAACACGGACAGCGCCGGTGCGCTGGCCAGCCAGATGCCATCGATATAGGAGACGAGGTTGAAGGCCCGGTCCAGGCTGATGCGGTAAGGCGGGAGCGTGGCGGCCTGGTAGGCGCGGTAGGCGAAGACCAGGGCTTCGCCGGCCGCGAGT
>CALMKG010000110.1 GCA_937867175.1 uncultured Propionibacterium sp.
TCTCGTTCGCAATGAGAAGGTCGGGGGTTCGAATCCCCCTAGCTCCACCAGATCAGACGTAGTAGAACACCTGACATCGGTTGATGTGGGTGCGAGGGCGGCGAACGGCTCGTTGAGCTGGATCGCCGCTTTTTCGTCTTCGGTGATGAGGATGCGTTGGTAGAAGGCTTGGTTGGCGAGCCGTTTGCCCAGGTCGTCGGTGCGCTCGTACATGGTGGCGCAGTCGGCCAGGAGTCGTAGCGCGGTAGCGAGGTGCTGGCGGGGACCTTCGTGGTCGTGCCGCTCAGCTTCCAGACGTTTGGTGACATCGGCCAGCGCGATCCTGATCCGGTCCTGGTGCCGTTTCAGGGTGGGTAGGTCGATGGCGTCGGCGAAGTGGGCTTCGAGGAGCTTGTCCGCTTCGGCTTCTAGCCGGTGCTTGGTGCCGGTGAGGTCGTCGAGGGCTTGGGATCGCTCGGCGAGCCGCTGGTCGAAGGCCGCCTCGACTCGCTGTGCGAGCTGCGCGTAGGTGTGCTCGGTGATGGCGATCTGGTGGTAGCAGTCGGCGACGAGTTGTTCGGCGACGCCAACGGGCACGGCCTTCCTGGTACAGGAGGTGCGTTTCGTGGCTCGTCCGGTGCAGATGTAGTAGGCGTAGCGGATGCCTTGTTTGTTGCGGGCGTAGTCGAGCTGCAACCGCGATTTGCACGTGCCGCAGTACAGGGTTCCCTTCAGATAGTGATCGTGCTTGCGGCGACGTTCCCCAGCGGTGGCGCGGGTATCCAGGAGGATCTGGACCTGTTGCCACGTCTCCGCATCGACAATCGGCTCGTGGGTGCCGGGATAGAGGGCACCCTGGTAGCGGACCTGCCCGATGTAGTACGGGTTGCGCAGCAGCTTGAAGAACGTGGAACGCCCCACCGGCCCAGATGGTCGCTTCGGCGTCGGCACGGTGGTCAATCCTCGTGCGGTGGCTTCAGCGAGGAGGTCGGGGACGGTGTGCTCACCCTTCGCGTAGGTTTCGAAGACCCACCGGATGAGGGGCGCGCGACCAGGATCGATTTCGACGGTCCGGTACTCCCGGCCTTGGTCATCGGTGCGCCGGACGTTGAGGTAGCCGATCGGAGCCCGGCTCGGGGTGCCGCCGTTGGCGACTTTCTGGGTCATGCCTTTGGTGACTTCGGCGGCGAGGTTGCGGGAGTAGAACTCCGCAATGGAGGACATGATGCCGTGCAGCAGCATCCCCGACGGGGTTTCGTCGATGTTCTCGGTGACGGAGACGAGTTGGACGCCGGCGTCGATGAGGTGGCGGTGGATGTCGACGTCATCGAGGCGGTTGCGGGCCAGCCGGTCGACCTTGTGCACGATGCAGTAGGTGACCTGATGGGTCGCGATGTAGTCCAGCATCCGTTGCAGCTCGGGTCGCTTCGCCGACCGGGCTGACTCGCCCGCGTCAACAAACTCCGCGACCACCTCGGCACTGAGAGCATCGGCTTTGCGGCGGTTCGCCTCCCGCTGAGCCGGGATGGAGAATCCTTCGTGACGGCCACCAGCGGTGGCTTGTTCCTTGGTGGAGACCCGCTGGTAGGTCACCGCCGTCACCCGCCCCTCACCCGGGACGGTCAGGATCTTCGTGTCGACGGTCGTCGTCATGAGCGGTGGTCCTCGTCGTCGAGTCGGCTACAGGTGCGGTCTGGTCGTGGAGGCGGTCGGCGAGGTGCAGCACTAGCGCGACCAGCCGGTCCATGTCCGGTTCGCCCCGGACGATGGGTTCGGCGATCAAGCGCCGCCCGTTCGGTGTAGTGCGTGCATGCCTCATGCCCCACAGGTGGACGCCCCACCCCCGTGAGAGAGCCGGTGGTGGTGACGGTTCCGGAAAACTTCCGGCACCGTCCCTTCGACTGGAGTCGGGCAGGGCAGTGCCGGGTGGGGTAGTTCACGGCGGGGGAAAATTTCCCCCACCGTGCATCCCAGCCCGAGGATGCACGATCCGCACCGCCTCGCAACGGCCCCCGGTACGGGAGTCTCAGTGATGGCTCACTCTGCAGGTGCGCACCGTGCCCCAGATGGAGCACCCTGGCAGTGGCCTCCACGACTACTCCAGGTAAGGGGCTTGAGTCGAGCAGATCAGTCATGAATGCGCAGATCACCATCTGATCTGCGCGTATCCCGGACATCGTCCGTGGCGGGCAGCGGCTGCCCGCACCACAAGCAACCCGTCAGGTCATCTGCCGTCTGCTGGGTCCGCTGGCGGTACTCGGACCGATACGCGGTCGGGGTCACTCCCATGATCTTGGCGAACTGCTCCGCCGCATGACCACGATTCCGCCACCCCACCCGGACCCCGATCTCGCCGACCGTCATGTCCGACTCCCGCAACAGCCGAGCCATCTCCCGCACCCGCAACCGAGCCAGCAACATGATCGGCGGGACGCCGAACTGCTCCACGAACAGGCCCCCGAGCCGCGACGGCGACAGATGAGCATCCTGTGCGAGTTCGGCCAAGGTCCACCGGTGAGCGAGATCAGCTCGCATCCGAATGACCGTGTCACGGATCTCTGTCCTGGTAGGGCCGAGGCCAGAGTGCTCTGTGGCCGTCATCGGGGCAACTCGCTTCGCTGTCCACAGCACGGGCATTTCAGGCTTGCTCGTTGGGTCGCGGTACGTCGATACGCGGATGGGCTGACCCCGACGATGGCGGTGAACTGTCGTGCGGCGTGGCCGCGGCTGCGCCACCCGACCTGTGTCATGGCGGCACCGATCGGAAGATCAGTCTCTATCAGGAGCTCGGCCAGTCTATGGGCGCGAAGGTGAGCCAGGTACTGGATGGGAGGCATCCCGAAACGTTGGCTGAAGGCCCTGCCCAATTGTGACGTAGACAGGTGCACGAGGTCGGCAAGGTCACGAAGTCGCCAATCCCGTCCGGGGTCTTGAGCGAGGAGCCGTGCTGCATGGTGTACGGCTGTCTCGGTCCAGCACGTATGGCTGGGTGTGGTCTCGTCCGGGCAGACTCGCCACGAGGGCTCGATGCTCATCGCCGCCGCCTTCCTGAGGACGACTGCGTGCGGTGGGGCGGTGGCGAGGAGCCTGTGGTCTTGAACAAGTCCACCCATGCCTCGACGGGCAGGTCCTTCGGCAGTCCGGCAGCGTTCACGCCCTGGCGTGTCAGCCACGCCTGTGCCGCCTGTGGCGAGCCGAGCGAGGTGTTGCGTGCGAGGATCTGGGCCAGCCCACGTCCGGGACCGGTGTAGACGCGGTGGACCAGGGCGTGGAACTGGCGTCGCTCGGCCGGAGTCAGCAGCGGGTGTTCGCGGCGGTGGATGGTGAGGATTCCGCCGTCGACGCCCGGACGTGGGGTGAACGCGCGAGCGGGAACACGACTGTGCAACGTGAAGGTGAACCAGGGCGCCCATTGAGCGGTCATCATCGTGGCACCGCCAACGCCCGCTCTGCGCCGCGCAACTTCCCATTGCACGAGCACGATGGCATCGGTCCATGCCGGGGCGTGCAGGATGCGTCGCAGCATTGCCGTGGTCTGGTGAAACGGCAGGTTGCCGACGAGCACATGCGCAGACGGGGGAAGCCGGTAGGTCAAGAAGTCATCGGCGACGACCTCCACGTGCGACGGGAGCCGTTGGGCCAAGCGTCGGGCGAGCCGGGTGTCGATCTCGACGGCTGTCACCGGTCGCCCGAGCTGGGCCAGCGGCGAGGTGAGTGCTCCGTCACCGGGGCCGATCTCGATGATCGGACCATTGGTGGCGGTCACGAGCCGTGTGATCGTGGCGATGGTGGATGGGTCAGTCAGGAAGTTCTGGCCGTGCTCATGACGGCCACCTCGATAGGTAGGCACTGTTTGCTCCGTGGTTGTTGCGGAGCCGGGCACGCTGAAAGAGCCGCCCGGCCGTGATCACCGGGGCGGGAGCAACAACGCGTGGAGTGTGCTCGCCGCCGTCAGCGGCTGCGCAGACGCAGCGAAGCAGTGCCGTAAACCAACATGCCAACCAGCGTAGGCGACCCCACCGCCACTCGGCGACCCAATAACCCGTCCATGCGTCAAAGACGCGCAGATCCGTATCGCCACAGGCCAGAACCGACTTGCAGGCCGTCCGTGCCCGACGAACCTCCACCTCCGCGAGTGACCCCATAGAGCTGCCACGCGTCTTGCAGATCGAGGACTGGCGCCCCCTGGGTGCCCCGATGATGCTGCACCGGGTGGTCGCTGAAGATGGCTGCATCGACCGGAACCGACCTGGTCGGCACCTCGATCTGCAAGAGGCGTGACGTTGCTGAGCTGAGAACGAGACGAAGAGCTGTATTGAGCTTCCTGCACACCAAGTCTGAGGGGATACTCCTCTTGGAGCCCGCACAATGCCTGCAACGAAGTCGCCGGAGTGCCTGCTGGTGATGAAGCTGCACGTCTCCCGGGATGAACGTGACATCGAAGACGCCGCGGGGCTGTTCGTCCGGCTCGACTACACCACCGCACAAGACTGTATCGACGTCCTAACGGCCACCAACCCGGTGGGTCAATTGCTGTTCAGGCCCGCTACGTCGCCGAAGACATCGCAGGCTGCGCCAAAGTTCCGCGCGTCGGCGAAGGCGATGCGCCACCGTTGACCGCGGGGCCAACCGTGCTCCAGCCCGGCAGAAGCCCGGACCGTCGTCCGCCGTTGCCGGACTTCGTCCACGAGCCAGACCGGCTCCCGCGTCGCGATCGGAGGATTGGTCACTCTGGCCCGGTCCCTAGCCGGGGTCAGCCTCGTTTCAGCCATGAGGCGTAGAAGCGCCAAAGCTCATCGACGCAAACCGTTCGGGAAGCTCCCGAACGCGTCTTGGCGTGCACATCCGCGAGCGTACATCGAAGCTGTTGCAGCGTTGAACAGGGCAGCTGCTTCCTGCCTTCACAACTTCGGAGGGCACGATGGCTCCTCCGTAGTTCGCCAGAACGCGGTACTTCTTCTCCCATGGTTCTGTTGATCAGTGCACTGTTGAAACAATCAAGACGCTCCGAGTGGTCCGTCTCCTGACGACCACCACAGCGATACCCCTGTTGCCAACTCCAACTCTGATGCTAGGCGGGCGTGAGATGTCACTGCTGGAAACCTAGCGTGTGCGCCAGGCAGAGTCGGTGACGCCTCGGCATGTCATGCCCTAGGTCGGAAGTTCGGATGTGCCGGATCGTGCGATAGAGAACTTCAAACACGCTGAGGCGGATCAATCTGTTAGACTCGGAACGTGATGACGACGAGAGGAGGGTTTTGATGGGGTTCGAGGTGTTCGACAAGCGCATGGCACCGCTGGCGAAGGCTCCAAGCGTGACGATCCAGAAGAGAGGTATCTTCTCGATCAATCGCGTAGCTCACAAGCTGATTGAAGAGCCGGAGACGGTGGAACTGTTGTTCGACAAGGAGAACAAGGTTATCGCTCTGCGCCCTTCAAAGGAGCCGCACGCGTACTCGATTCGTCCGCAGTCGTCGCGGGACACTGGCCAGGTCATCTTGTCAGCAACCGCTTTCACTCAGTATTACGACATCGACACAAGCGTCAGCCGACGGTACAAGCCGTATGAGCAGGACGGCATGCTCTGCATCGATCTGACGGGGCCGAGTGCGGAGGTGCGTGGCAACCGTGCCAAGCGTGTAGAGCCAGCGGACTCAGAGGAGCCCGATGCGCGCTAGCTATAGAAGACTCTGGCCCGACCCCGGTGGTGCGGGATCAGGCCAGTACCGGCCCGAGGGCGCGGTGATGACTTGCTCAGTCACCTCTAGCGTACCGAAGTTTCCTGAGACGCGCTGTCTCTGCTTCTTCCTCGGGCTCCAAACCCAAGGAAGGAGGGCGTCATGCCCACCATCACCACCCACTACGGGATCACGGGTCCCGTTCCGTTCGTCGATGTGGAGGTCACGGCTGACAACCGTCTCTACGTCGACCCTCATGCGATCCGGCTGCGGAGGACACCCCAGCCGTTCGCCAATCAGGCGCTGGAGTGCGTCGACACGTTCACCCACCAGGTGACTGACAGCATCATCAAGGGGGCCGGGGCTACCGGCCGTCGGGGCGAAAGGCTGTTGCAGCGTTTCGTCGAGCCATGGGAGACCCGGCTCGGAATGTCTGCAAAGGGCTTCCACGGCCACGGGGGCGCTGACGTCGTCGGCACCTGGATCTGGGACGTGCTCAACAACGACGTGGAAGCGTTGGTTCGCGTTGGGATCCTCAAACAGATCGAGGACCTTCCGCTGTTCGTCGAGGGCGTGGATCGCGACATTACCTCCGACATCACCACGCGCATCATCTTCGGGCCGCTCGCGCAGTTCACCCAGCTGATGATCGACACGTATCCACAGTTCAACTCTGCTGGACACAAGACCCAGGCGTACCGCAAGCAGATCTGGAATCCGATCATCGGTGACTGGGACGAAGCGGACATGACACTCCCGGTGGTGGACGGAAAGCCGCTCGTGCTCGTCCCCCGGGAGTGGGCCCGCCCGACTCTCCTCATGTCCGCTACGCGCTACTACGAGACAAGTGTGTTGTCGTTTGCGCAGTTGGAGCAGGCGGTGAGGGCGTCGGATGGCAGGTTGATCAAGACCCCCAAAGATCGGCTCAAGGAGCAGTCGGGTCTCGGCCGCGGACGTGGCACCAACATGCGTATCACCATGCGGGCCTTCGACAACGCCGAGGATCTGCTCGCCACATTCAAGGCGTTCGTGGCCGAGCGTCTGGATAAGAACGATTCCGACGGACGGTCGGCCGCGTAGAGCACAGTGGAGGCGGTGAGGGTGCAGTAGCCGCCGGCATCCTCACCGCCGATACCTTGTCGCCGCAGCCTGTTCGGTGCGACGCACCGCCCGCCCAGGCTTACGAGTTCTTCGTCTGCTCCCATACCGTCACCCGGTGCACGCCGAACCGCTTCGCGATCGACAGGACGCTCTCTCCGTTGGTGCGGGCGGTTCGGATTGCGTCCACTTCTTCCGGCGTCAGTGGTGTTCGGGACCGTCGCGTTGGGTTCGAGACCGCCCCCGGCTCGGGCTCAGTCACCAACGGCCGTGCGCTCACGATGCCCGGTTTCGCCTGCTCCCACGCGGCACTCAGTCGCTCCAGCCGCTCCCACGTGTTCGGGCTGAGTCCACCGGCGTCCACCACAGAATCCGAAAACGCTCCGCCTCCGGGCGGGGCGTTTTGCGGTTACCGGCGCTCGAGGCCCCCTGACGGCCCGCCACCCCGTGGTACGTTCGAGGCGCCCCGACCCGGGT
>CALMKG010000111.1 GCA_937867175.1 uncultured Propionibacterium sp.
CTGCGGGTCATCACCAGGAAGCCGGTGTGCGCGGTCGTGGCGTGGCCCGGACGGATCGCCAGGCCCTCGGCGTGCCAGTCGCGCACCGAGACCTCGGTGGCGCTCGGCTCGGTGAAACCGCCGTGGGCACGCACGGTGTCCATGATGCGCCCCATCTGGGTGGCGGTGGCCACGTAGCAGCACAGGATGCCCCCGGGGCTCAGGACGCCGGCCACCGCCGCAAGACAATCCCACGGGGCAAGCATGTCGAGGATCGCCCGATCGACCGGTTCGTCCGCCACCACTTCGGCCAGGTCGCCGATCGTGAGCGTCCAGGCCGGATGCCGGCCCCCAAAGAACTGTTCCACGTTGGCGACGGCCACCTCGGCGAACTCGACGCGCCGTTCATAGCTGTGCAGGCGTCCGGTGGGGCCGATGGCACGCAGCAGCGCCAGGCTCAGTGCCCCCGAACCCACGCCGGCCTCCAGTACATGGGCCCCCGGGAAAATGTCGGCGCGCATCAGGATCTGGGCGGCGTCCTTCGGATAGACGATCGCGGCCTGGCGTGGCATGGAGACGATGAACTCGTTGAGCAGCGGCCGGAAGACCAGATAGTCAAGACCACCGACGGTGGTCACCACCACCCCCTCGGGCTGGCCGATTACGTCGTCGTGGGACAGGCCGCCCTTGGTGGTGTGGAAGGTCTTGCCGGCCTCCAACAACAACGATTTGCGGTGCCCCTTCGGGTCGGTCAGCGAGACCCACTCGCCCTCTTGCAGGACGCCGGTACGCACACCCGAATAGGACGCGGCATCCAACTCACTCACTCGCCCGCACCTCATGCCAGATCCGTGACATGTCGTCCACCGTCAGGCCCGCCAGCGTGTCGAGGTTCACCTGGCCCGGTGCGGTGGGCAACGGCAACATGGCGGGCACCGCGATCACCACTGCGCCGGACGCCCGCCCGGCCGCGGTACCCGGCACCGAATCCTCGACGACGATGCAGTCAAATGTCTCGACTCCCAGCCGCTCGGCCGCCATCAGGTAGGCGTCCGGTGCCGGCTTGCCGCGCGGCATCTCGGGGCCACTGACCATCGTGCCGAAGAACCCGTCGGGCAGCTGCTGCAGACCCGCGTTCAACAGTTCGGGCGGACTGGCCGAGACGACGGCCATCGGGACGCCGCGGTTGGACAGATCGGCCAGCAACTCTGGGACCCCGGGCCGCCAAGGCGGCCCCATGGTCTCCAGATGACGCAAGACGCCTTCGGGCACCTGGGACCAGAACGCCTCTGGAGCGATGTCCAGCGGTTCACCGAGCTGGCTGGTCGCCTCGGCCCACATGGCGCGCATCGTCGCCGGCCCGGAGGCGCCGCACAGGGCGACGCCCTGCTCGTAGCTCCAGGCCACCCCGTACCGGGCCATCACCTCGATCTCGGTCTGGACCCAGACCTCCTCGGTGTCGACCAACGTTCCGTCGAAATCCCACAGGACTGCGCTGGGTCTGATCGGGCTCATCACGAAGACCATTGTGGCATGGCTGCGATACTGAGCCCGTGAGTGAAGACCCCACCAAGCGCCCAGACCCAGCGACCGTCCAGAGCGAGCCCACATCGCAAGGCCCGTCAGCGCCACCGCCCTCTTCAGTCAGGATGGCACCACCGCCCTCTTCGGTCAGGATGGCCCCGCCGCCCCCGCAACCCATGCCCCGTGCCGCCGCGCCGGAGAAACCATTCGCCCGCGGCTTCGGGATCGGCATCGGGGCGGCCTTTGGTGTCGGCGTGGTCACGATGGCCCTGCTCTTGGTTAGCCTGCTCGGGATGGGTCTGGTGGCGAGGGCCGCCAGCAGTGGCCGTCCTGACTTCTCCTCGGCCTACCAGCACATCTGGGGGCCGACCAATGCGTCCAACACAATGCTTGCGCTGAACATCTCCGGTGCCATCGACGGCGCCGGGAACGGCTCGATGTTCACCACCGGCACCTACGGGTACGAGATCGCCGAGCAGTTGGACGCGCTCGAGGCCGACGACTACTCGGGCGTGCTGTTGCTGATGGACACCCCCGGCGGCAGCATCTACGGCGCCCGGGCGATCGCCGACGCGGTGATCCGCTACCAGGAACGGACCGGGAGGAAGGTCGTGGCCTACGTGCAATCGATGGCCGCGTCCGGTGGCATGTATGCGATGGCGCCGGCCGACCTGATCATCTCCGACTACGGCACCCTCGTGGGCAGCATCGGGGTCATCTTCGGGCCGTTCGACCGGTATCGGGAAGTGACCGGACTGACCGGCAACATCTTGACATCTGGTGTTGAGACCCAGGGCGGCATCACCCGGGAGTACCTGACCCGCGGCACGGGGAAGGACTTCGGCAACCCGTTCCGCGACATGACCGATGAAGAACGCGCCGTCTACGGCCAGGGTATGGACGTGGAGTACGCGCAGTTCGTGGACTTCGTCGCCGAACACCGTGGCATCCCGGCAGACCGCATCCGCAGCGAACTGGGGGCATTCATGTTCGATCCGCAGACGGCCACCGAGAAGGGCCTGGTGGACGAGGTGATGGGACGCCCGGACGCCTTCCGCGCCGCTGCCAACCTCAACGAGGTCGACGCGAACGACACCAAGGTGGTCTCCCCCGCAATGCCCAGCAGCCTCACCAGCTGGTTCGGCGTGGAGCAGCGCGTGCCTGGACACAACATCCCGTTGAGTGCCGCGGACGGGGTTACAGCCACCAGCCAGATCTGCGTCGGGGCACCCACGGTTCTAGCGTTCGCCGGAGACTTCAGCC
>CALMKG010000112.1 GCA_937867175.1 uncultured Propionibacterium sp.
GCCGCGCTCCTCGGCTGCCGCATGCTCACGCGCGCTCATCGCCGGCGAGATGGTGGACAGGTCGATGACGATCGCCGCGGGGTCGGCATTGACCATTACGCCGTCGGCACCCAACGCCACGTCCTCCACCGCTGTGTCGTCCGACAGGCAGTACATGACGAACTCCGCGTCCTTCACCGCCTCGGACAGACTGGACACGACAGCAGCCCCTTGACCAGCGAGTCGGTCAGCCCGCTCTGGCGTCCGGTTGAAGACGGTGACCTCATGACCGGCGGTCAGCAAGTTGCTTGCCATCCCGCTACCCATCGTGCCGAGACCAATGAAAGCGACCTTTGCCATTTCTTCCGCTCCTCTGCTTGTAGCGTCCAGTCTATTTGCCCACCCCGGCGAGTTCTCGGAGTTGATGGCGCTTGCCTCACTCGACCGAGACGATCTCCAACTCATCGCCGACAGAGGTCACATCGAAGGTGACCTTCTGACCGTCGCTGATCTCGCCGGCCAGCAGCTTGCGGGCCAACTGGTCCTCAACCGTGGTCTGCAGCAGCCGACGCAACGGGCGCGCCCCGTAGACGGGGTCGTAGCCACGGTCGGCGAGCCAGCTGCGGCCGGCTTCGCTGACCTCGATGGTGATCCGACGCCCGGCCAGCCGGCGATTGATGCGCGACAGGTTGATCACCACGATCTGGGCCAGGTCGTCACGGCTCAGCGGAGAGAACATCACGATCTCGTCCAACCGGTTGAGGAACTCCGGCCGGAACGCCTTGCGCACCACCCCCATGACGGCGTTGTGCTTGGCTTTCTGGTCGAGGCTCTGGTCGGCCAGGAAGTTGCTGCCCAGGTTCGAGGTCATGATCAAGATGACGTTGCGGAAGTCGACCGTCCGACCCTGGCCGTCGGTGAGGCGGCCGTCGTCCAAGACCTGCAACAAGATGTTGAAGACATCCGAGTGCGCCTTCTCGACCTCGTCGAGCAGCACGACCGAGTAGGGACGCCGCCGCACCGCCTCGGTGAGCTGGCCGCCCTCCTCGTAACCGATGTAGCCGGGGGGCGCACCGACCAGCCGCGAGACGGTGTGCTTCTCCATGTACTCGCTCATGTCGATGCGAACCATCGCCTGCTCGTCGTCGAACAGGAACTCCGCCAGCGCCTTGGCCAGCTCGGTCTTGCCGACCCCGGTCGGGCCGAGGAACAGGAAGCTGCCAGTGGGCCGGTTCGGGTCGGAGATGCCGGCGCGAGCGCGGCGTACCGCGTCCGACACCGCCCGCACCGCCTCGGCCTGGCCGATCAGCCGCTGGCCGATGCGCTGCTCCATCTCGAGCAGCTTCGCCGACTCGCCCTCCAACATCTTGCCGACCGGGATTCCGGTCCAGGCGCTGACCACCTCGGCGATGTCGCCGCTGGTGACCTCTTCGGAAACCATGGTCTTCTGCTGCCCGGCGGCGGTTTCGGCGGCCGCCATCTCCTTCTCCAGCGCGGGGATCTCGCCGTAGATGATCTGGGCGGACTTCTCCAGATTGCCTTCGCGCTGGTAACGCTCGGCGTCGGTACGCAGCGCGTCGATCTGCTCCTTCAGCTCACCGACCCGGTTCAGCCCACCCTTCTCGGCCTCCCACTGCGCCTCCAACCCGCGCAACTTCTCCTTGGCGTCGGCCAATTCAGCGTTCAGCAGTTCGAGACGGCTACGTGACGCGTCGTCGTCTTCGTTGTTCAGGGCGAACTGCTCCATGGTCAGCCGGTCGACCTGGCGGCGCAACCGGTCGATCTCCTCCGGGGAGGAGTCGATCTCCATGCGCAGCCGGGACGCGGCCTCGTCCACCAGGTCGATGGCCTTGTCGGGCAGCTGCCGGTTGGAGATGTAGCGATTCGACAAGGTAGCTGCCGCAACCAACGCGCCGTCGGTGATGCGCACCTTGTGGTGCGCCTCGTAGCGTTCCCGCAGGCCGCGCAGGATGGCGACGGTGTCATCGACGCTCGGCTCGCCGACGAAGACCTGCTGGAACCGCCGCTCCAGGGCCGGGTCCTTCTCAATGCGTTCCCGGTACTCGTCCAGCGTGGTGGCGCCGATCATCCGCAGCTCGCCGCGGGACAGCATCGGCTTGAGCATGTTGGACGCGTCCATCGCGCCCTCGGACGCGCCCGCCCCCACCACGGTGTGCAGCTCGTCGATGAAGGTGATGATCTGGCCTTCACCCTCCTTGATCTCGTTCAGCACGGCCTTCAGCCGTTCCTCGAACTCGCCGCGGTACTTGGCACCGGCGACCATGGACGCCAGATCGAGGCTGACCACCCGCCGACCCTTCAGCGAGTCGGGCACGTCGCCGGCCACCACCCGCTGGGCCAGGCCGTCGACGACGGCAGTCTTGCCAACACCCGGTTCACCGATCAGCACCGGGTTGTTCTTGGTGCGTCGGCTCAGCACCTGCACGACGCGACGGATCTCGGCGTCCCGGCCTATGACCGGGTCGAGCTTGCCCTCGCGCGCCCGGGCCGTCAGGTCAACCGAGTACTTGTCGAGGGCGGACTCCCCGCCCTCCGACTCGGCACTGGTGACTCGCTTGGTGCCGCGCGACTCGTTGAAGGCCTTGGTCAGTTTGTCGGCGACCGCGCCAGCCCGGTTCAAGATGGTGGCGGCCTCGGACTGCACGTGGCTGAGCGAGATCAGCAGATGCTCGGTGGCGACGAACTGGTCACCAAGCTCGCCGGCGCGGGTCTGGGCGTCCGCCATCACCCTGGCGAAGGCGCCCGAAAGCTGCGGCTGAGTGACCGAGGCACCCGAACTGCTCGGCAGCTTCTTCATTGCGGCGACCGCCTGCTGGTCGATCTGGCCGGCGTCGCTGCCGATCTTGGCCAGCAGTGGCGAAACCGAGTTGCCGGGCACCATCAGCAGGGCGTGCAGCAGGTGCACGGGCTCCGCAGTGGGGTTGCCGTTGGTCAGTGCGAGACGCAATGCGGCCGAGACCGCGTCGCGGCTCATGGTGGTCAGCTTTTCAGTGTCCATCAGACCTCTTCCGCGTTGGTTCAGTGATCAGGGGCTCAATCGGACTTGAGTCTACTTCACTCAACCTTTGGAAGGACGCCGGTATTCCACTCCGGCACCTCGATACTCATGGTTCAGCCAGGGCAAGACCGAAGCGTTGACAGGCGGCAGCCAGCTCTCGAATCCTTGCAGCATCGACACCGACTGAAAAGGCGCGGCTATGGCCGGGCAGCGGCGGCGCGTCCAGTTTCGGCTCGATCACCAGCCACCAACCGGGGGGCAACTCTCCAGCGGTCCTGCCGGATCGGCGTCCGGCACCTCGGCGCGAGCGCGGCACGTACGCGATCCGCAGCGAGCCGATCGTCTGGGTCGGCACCACGGTCGTGTCGCCACGGCGCGGCGCCACCACGACCTGGCTGGCATCCACCGTAAGCACTGCGCCCGGGAGTTGGCGGTACTCCAGGAAACCCGAGACAGCGGCCAGCCCCACTATGCCGAGCCCGATGCCGACTGAGGCGACATCGCCACCGCGGCTGCCGAGCACAGCGAAGGCGGCCCCCAGGACGAGGCCGAGCGTCACCCAGACGAAGGCGTTGACGAGCTGATCACGGGTGGGCGCCAGGTCGATCGTGACCGGGCTGGAGGACGGTGCCATGGAAACCACCATAGGCGGGCGAGAGGGCCGATCCCGGGTCCGGACAGTCCACGGGGACGGCCTATGCACGCACTCGGACGTCATTCGGGTCCAGACGGTCCTCGGGGACCGGTCGTCCTCGCGCCCGGGACGCGAAACAGGGGCGGGCCTCGAAGGACCCGCCCCTGTTCAGCCTTGCGACAGGTGATCAGCGCTCGATATCGCCGCGGATGAAGGCCTCGGTGGTCTCCTGCGCGAACTCGTCGTGGCGCTGCTCGGGCGGCGACTTCATGAAGAAGCTCGCCGGCGAGAGCAGCGGGCCACCCACACCACGGTCCAGGCCGATCTTGGCAGCCCGGACCGCGTCGATGACCACACCGGCGGAGTTCGGGGAGTCCCAGACCTCCAACTTGTACTCCAGACTCACCGGGGCGCCGCCGAAGTTGCGGCCCTCCAGACGCACGTACGCCCACTTCCGGTCGTCCAGCCAGCCGACGTAGTCGGAGGGGCCGACGTGAATGTCGCGCTCGGCGAAGTGGTGCTCGACGTTCGAGGTGACCGCCTGGGTCTTGGAAATCTTCTTGGAGACCAGACGCTCGCGCTCAAGCATGTTCTTGAAGTCCATGTTGCCGCCGAAGTTCAGCTGGTAGGTGCGGTCGATGGTGATGCCGCGGTCCTCGAAGAGCTTGGCCAACACGCGGTGAGTGATGGTGGCGCCGATCTGCGACTTGATGTCGTCGCCGACGATCGGCAGGCCGGCGTCGGTGAACTTCTGCGCCCACTCGGGGTCGGAGGCGATGAAGACCGGCAGGCAGTTGACGAACGCGCAACCGGCGTCGATGGCGCACTGGGCGTAGAACTTGTCTGCTTGCTCGGAGCCGACGGGCAGGTAGCTGACCACCACGTCGACCTTGGCGTCCTTGAGCACCTGCACCACGTCGACCGGCTCGGCGTCCGATTCGGTGATCGTCTCGCGATAGTACTTGCCCAGCCCGTCCAGGGTGACGCCACGCTGCACGATCGTGCCGGTGGGGGCGACGTCGCACAGCTTGATGGTGTTGTTCTCGCTGGCGCCGAGGGCGTCGGCGAGGTCTAGCCCCACCTTGGCGGCGTCCACGTCGAGGGCGACCACGAACTTGAGATCGCCAACGTGGTAGTCACCGAACTGGACGTGCATCAGGCCAGGTACCTTCTCGCCGGCCTTGGCGTCCCGGTAGTACGTCACACCCTGCACGAGGGTCGTCGCACAGTTGCCCACGCCGACGATAGCGACGCGAATTGCGCTCATTTGTTCTCCTTGATTATTGCGGCGCCATGGTCGGCGGCTTCTTCTGCGGCGATGAGCTGGTCGAGCCACTCAAGTTCGCGGGCGATCATCTCGCCCGCGTGCCGCACAAGTTCTGTGGTGTATCGGTCGAAGTCTGCTTGGACGCTGGCCAGCAGGTTCGTCAACCGGGTCTCGGAATGCTCCCGACGACCCCTCAGGATG
This sequence comes from uncultured Propionibacterium sp., assembly GCA_937867175.1. Classification (GTDB taxonomy): domain Bacteria; phylum Actinomycetota; class Actinomycetes; order Propionibacteriales; family Propionibacteriaceae; genus Brooklawnia. The sequence goes on from CALMKG010000112.1 coordinate 5,101, forward strand.
TCGATTCGTGTCGTCGCTGCGGTGGAACCGAGCAGGCTGAACCGAACCCCGAAGTCATCGTCTGCCCAAGAGGCCGAATCAGCTTCGGCCAGTTCCTGCATCAGGCGCTCCTGCCCCAGTTCGGTGATGTGGTAGACCCGTCGCGAACGCCCACCCACGAACCGGGCAAGACCAGCGCCGCAGTCGCAGATCAGGCCGCGCTCGGTCAACCGGCGCAACGCGGGGTACAGCGAGCCGTAGGAAACGGAGTGCAGCGCCCCGACGACGGCCACCAAGTGCTTGCGCAGCACATAGCCGTGACACGGACCCTGCATGAGCCGGCCGAGGATGGCCAGCTCGAGGGTCTTGGGGCGCAATGGCACGAGGCGAACCTTTCCGCAGGGACGCCAGCCAATATATCGCCGCGATATATTGCACGCCAAACCGTGTCATCCCCTGATCGACTCGATCGATCTCGGGCCAAGTCGAAACCGTTCAGCCTCGGCGCGCGGCCAGGACGGCGTCCAGCAGTCCGTCGGCCACCTCACGCTTCGAGCCGGCGACCTCGGCTATCACGGCGTCAGCGGCGTCCAGAATCAGCAGCCTGTTGTCGGGGGTACCGAAGCCGGTCGTCCAGCCCACCTCGTTGACCGCCAACAGGTCGAGGCCCTTGCGGCGGCGCTTGCGGCGACCGCGCTCCAGCAACTCCTCGCCCCGGGCGGTCTCGGCCGCAAAGCCGACGATGGTTTGGCCCGGGCGGCGCCGGGACGCCAGCCCCGCCACGATGTCGGGGTTCTCGGTCAAAGTGATGGTCGGCACCTCACCGGATTCCTTGGTCAGCTTGCCCTCGGAGACCTCGGCCACCCGGTAGTCGGCCACCGCAGCCGCCATGATCACCACGTCCGCCTGCGCGGCAAGTTGGGAGATCGCCCCGGACAACTCGGCCGCGGAACCTGCCGACGAGATCTCGATGCCCGGACGCCGGGCCTCGGCCAGCACGTCGCCCTCGACATTCGCCGACGCCAGCAACACCCGCGCACCCCGATCGGCGGCTGCCACCGCCAAGGCAACCCCCTGCCTACCGCTGGACCGGTTGCCGATGTAGCGAACCGGGTCGATCGGTTCGCGGGTGCCGCCCGCAGAGACCGCAATGGTCAGACCGGCCAAGTCGTGGCGGCGCTGCAGCAACGCAGTGGCGGCGGCGTGGATCGCCTCGGGCTCGCTCATTCTTCCCGGGCCGGAGTCGCCGCCGGTCAGCGGCCCGTCGTCGGGCCCGACGACATGGACGCCGCGGGCGCGCAGGGTCGCCATATTGGCCCGGGTCGCCGGATGCAACCACATCTGGGTGTGCATCGCGGGGGCCACCAGCACTGGAGCGCTGCTCGCCAGCAACGTGGTGCCGAGCAGGTCGTCCGCCAGCCCGGCGGCCATGGACGCCAACGTGTTCGCAGTGGCCGGCGCCACGATGATCAACTCCGCCGCCTGCCCAAGCGCCACATGGCGAACCTGCGGCACGTCCTCATGCACCGAGGCGGTGACCCGGTTCCGGGAAATCGCCTCCCAAGTCGGCAGACCGACGAAACGCAACGCGTCCTGCGTCGGCACCACGTGCACATTGTGGCCGTCGCCGATCAACAGCCGGACCACAGACACCGCCTTGTATGCAGCGATACCGCCGGTCACCCCAACAACGATCTCCATGCCGGCGATTCTCTCATCACGAAGCGGGCCGGGTAGCGTTGCAGAACATGTGCACGGTGGTGATCCGAGTGCCGGAGCCCGGTCAAGGACCGGTCCGGGTGCTCGCCGTCCGGGACGAAGACCCGGGACGCCCGTGGCGTCCGCTGGGCGCGTGGTGGCCCGAATCCCCGCAGGTTCGCGGCATCCAGGACGAACTGGCCGGCGGGGCATGGCTGGCCGCGGACGACCGAAAACTGGCGGTGCTGGTGAACCTGGCCGGGGGCGCCGATGTCAGCGTCCCGACATCGCGCGGCCACCTCGTACTGGACGCCCTGGCCGGTCAGCCGCTGCCCGAACCGCTCACCACGCTCGGATTCCACCTGGTGGAGGCTGATGCGGCAGGCGCGAGGTTGACGTCGTGGCAGGGCGGTCACCCCGCACGCCAGCGGCTGACGCCCGGCACCCACATGGTCTCCCACGCCGACCTCGACGACCCCGGCTACCCCCGGATAGCGGCGTGGCTGCCGGAGTTCGCCGCCACCGGCACCGACACCGACCCGTGGTGGACGGCATGGCTGGAGGTGCTCGCCAAGTCGGCCCGACTCGACCCGACCGATCCGCGGGCCCTCATCCGCGACAACCGGCCGGAGGGCCACTCGACACTGTCGCTGCTGGTGGCAGCGGTTTCGGTGGGCGCTCGCGCGGACCACGGCGGCGTCCACGCGGTGATGTACGAACTCGACGAGCCGGGGGTGTGGAATGCCCCGAAGCTGGTTTGACTCAGGCGATATCCGGTCGCGGACTCCGACTTGCGGGCAGCGCGAATGGCTGCCGGCGGCTGCGTCCCTGCCAGACATGGCCTGTCGTCCCAGCGCTGAAGATCCGTGTGCCGCTCTGTTCGCGTTGAGCCAGTGAGCGGACCAAGTCGGTCAGTTCGTCGATGCGACGGCGGGCGTCTTCAAGTTCGGTCTGCAGCGCGATGATTCGGCGGATGCCGTTCAGGTTGACACCCTCCTCCTGCGACAGTCGCTGGATGAGCCGCAACCGGTACACGTCACGCGGCGAATAGCGACGACCACCGCCCTTGGCCCGGCTGGGGACGACCAGCCCCAGCCGGTCGTAGGTGCGCAGCGTCTGGGGGTGCATCTCGGCCAGCGCAGCGGCCACCGAGATGCTGAAGACCGGAGCGTCCGGATCCATGACTTGGGGAAGGCGTTCTGAACTCATCGGTTGCTCGCCAACAAATCATTGCGTGGGTTCGGCTCGCGAGCAGCCTCCGCATATGCCTGCAGAGCCGAGCGCGCCTCGTCTGGCAGGTGCCCCGGCACCTGGACGTCCACCGCGGCCAGCAGGTCGCCCTTCTCGCCCGTCGACTTCGTCACTCCGCGACCGCGGATCCGGAAGGTACGGCCGTTCGGCGTCCCGGCCGGGATGCGCAGCTTGACACTGCCACCACCCAAGATGGGGACCTCAACCTCGGCACCGAGCGCCGCCTCGGCGAAGGTGACCGGCACGGTGACCGTCAGGTTGTCGCCCTGGCGCCCGAAGACCGGGTGTGGACGCACATGCACGATGACATAGAGGTCACCCGCCGCGCCGCCGTTCTCGCCCGCGCTGCCCTTGCCCTTGATCCGGATCTTCTGGCCGTCGGTGACCCCGGCGGGGATCCGTACCTGCATGGTGTGCCGGCTCTGGGTGCGACCACTGCCATGGCAGACCTCGCACGGGTTGTCGACGATCAGGCCCCGCCCGCGGCATTCGCGGCAGGGCTCGGTGACCTGGAAGACACCTCCGGAGGTGGACTGCTGCATGCCGGAACCTTGGCAGGTCGGGCAGACCCGTGGCATCGTCCCGGCCTTGGCGCCGGTGCCGCGGCAGGCCGGGCAGGCGTCGTCGCTGGCCATCTGGACGCCCACCGTGGTGCCTTCGACGGCCTGGTTGAAACCGATCGTCACCTCCCCCTCGACGTCGGAGCCGCGGCGCGGCCCGCGAGTGGTGCGACGGACGCCGGCCGCGCCGGCCTGCCCGAAGAGGTTGCCGAGCAGGTCGCCGAGCCCAGCGTCCCCCATGGTGCGGAAGACGTCTTCCCCAGAGGCGCCGCCACCGGGGGCTCCCCCGCCGCGGGGGAACCGGAAGCCGGATCCGAACAGACTGCGTTGCTCGTCGTACTCACGCCGTTTGTCCGGATCGCTCAGCACGTCGTGGGCCTCGGAGGCCTCCTTGAAACGCTGTTCGGCCGACTTGTCGCCCGGGTGCTGGTCAGGGTGGTTTTCGCGGGCGATCTTCCGGAACGCCTTCTTGATCTGGTCCGGCTTCGCGTCCTTCGGCACACCCAGGGTCTTGTAATAGTCCTTCTCAACCCAATCCCTGGTGCTCATCGCCCAACCTCCTTCCCACCTGTGATTACTCTTGCGGCACTGCTACCACGACACGAGCCGGACGCAGCACCTGTTCGTTCACCCGGAAACCCACCTGCATCACCTCGTAGATGCGCATGGTGTCGGCGTCCGGATCTGGCACCTGCATCAGCGCCTCGTGCAGTCGTGGGTCGAACTCCTCGCCGACCTCGCCGAACGACTCGAAGCCAAACGACTTGGTGACCTTGATCAACTCATCGGCGGTCAGCCGGAATCCCCCGGTGAGTTCCTCATGGCTCTCGGCCGCGACGATCGCGTCGAAGACCGGCATGAGGTCGCGCAGGACGGCCTCTACACCACCCTGCCGGGCCAGTGCCCGGTCGCGGTCGACCCGCCTCTTGTAGTTGACGTATTCAGCTTGGACCCGCTGCAGGTCTTCGGTCCGTTCGGCCGCCAAGGCCTCGAGTCCAGCCACCTGCGCCTCGAGTTCGACCACTTGGGCCGCCAGGGCGGGAGCCCCGGCCGCAGCCGGGGTCTCCTCGCCCTGGGTCGGGGTCAGGTCGGTCTCTTCAGGTACCTCGACGGCATCCTGCTCAACCGCCTGTTCCACCGGTTCGGTCATCGATATCAATCCTTCTTGTCCTCGTCGTCGACGATCTCGGCGTCAACCACGTCGTCGTCGGCAGAGAAGCTGTCGCTGGGGCCCTCCTGGGCCGCCTGCGTAGCCGCCTGCTGCTCGGCCTGGCTCGCCTGGTAGACAGCCTGCCCCATCGCCGAAGCCTTCTGGTTGAGGTCGTCCATGGCGGCCTTCACTGCGTCATCATTGTCGGTGCCCTTCAGGGCCTCCTTCAACGTGCCCAGCGCCTCGGTGACCGGGATCTTGACGTTCTCGGGGATCTTGTCAGCATTCTCGTCGAGCAGTTTCTCGGTGCGGAACGCGAGACCGTCGGCCTCGTTGCGCATCTCGACCGACTCCCGCCGCTTGCGGTCGGCATCCTCGTGCGCCTCGGCGTCCTTGACCATCCGGTCGATGTCGTCCTTGCCGAGGGCCGAGCCACCGGTGACCGTCATCGACTGCTCCTTGCCGGTGGCCATGTCCTTGGCGTACACGTGCACGATGCCGTTGGCGTCGATGTCGAAGCTGACCTCGATCTGCGGGACGCCACGCGGGGCGGGCATCAGGCCGGTCAGCTCGAAGTTGCCCAGCGACTTGTTGTCGCGGGCGAACTGGCGCTCACCTTGGTAGACCTGAATCATCACCGACGGCTGGTTGTCTTCAGCGGTGGTGAAGATCTCGGACCGCTTGGTCGGGATCGTGGTGTTCCGCTCGATGATCCGGGTCATCACGCCGCCCTTGGTCTCAATGCCGAGGCTCAGCGGGGTGACGTCGAGCAGCAGCACGTCCTTGACCTCGCCCTTGAGGACGCCGGCCTGCAGCGACGCGCCCAGCGCGACGACCTCGTCCGGGTTCACGCTCTTGTTCGGCTCCTTGCCGCCCGAAAGTTGGCGGACGAGGTCTTGGACGGCGGGCATCCGGGTCGAGCCGCCGACCAAGATGATCTGGTCGATCTGGCCGACGTTCGCCTTGGCGTCCGAGAGCACCGACTGGAACGGGCCCTTGCAACGATCAAGCAGGTCTTGGGTCATGCGCTGGAACTCGGCGCGGGTCAGCTTCTCTTCGAGGTGCAACGGACCTTCGGCGCCGGCGGTGATGTAGGGCAGATTGATCTCGGTCTCCTGCACCTGCGAAAGCTCGATCTTGGCGCGCTCGGCGGCCTCTTTGAGCCGCTGGCCAGCCATCTTGTCCTTCGCAAGGTCGATGCCGGTCTTGTTCTTGAACTGGGTCACCAACCAGTCGATGACACGCTGGTCCCAGTCGTCGCCACCCAGCCGCGGGTCGCCCTTGGTGGCCTTCACCTCGAAGACGCCCTCGCTGATGTCGAGCAGCGAGACGTCGAAGGTTCCGCCGCCGAGGTCGAAGACCAGCACGGTCTGCTCTTGATCGCCCTTGTCGAGCCCGTAGGCCAGCGCTGCGGCGGTGGGCTCGTTGATGATGCGGTCGACGGTCAGGCC
>CALMKG010000113.1 GCA_937867175.1 uncultured Propionibacterium sp.
ATCCGGCATGTACCGCTGCCAAACCTGCCGACGGCTTCATCCCCGCGCGACGCCTCGCATGGCGTGCATGGCTTGGCGGTGCGGCGGCACGCTGCAATTCGAGCCTGAAAACCCCGACAACTACGACCTGCTGTTCCTGGATGAAGCGTTTTCGATGCTGCTCGCACGCGAGCACTCGGCACAGATCCCGGCAGCGGAGCGCGAGCGTATCGAGAATGCCTTCAAGGGCGATAGCGACCGGATCAACACCCTGGTGTGTACGCCCACGCTGGAAATGGGCGTCAACATCGGCTCGCTGGATGCCGTGCTGATGCGGAACGTGCCTCCCCTGCCGGCGAACTACTGGCAGCGTGCGGGTCGTGCCGGCCGGCAGTTCCGGATGGCGTTGGACCTCACCTACGCACGCACGACAAGCCATGATCGCGCCTATTTCAACGATCCGCTGAAGATGTTGGAAGGCTTGGTCGAGCCGCCCAGCTTCAACATGCGCAACCCGGTCATGGTCGCCAAGCACGTGCATGCCACGGTGCTGACTGCCCTGCTCAAGATGCTGCGTTCCAAACAGCTTCCAGAGGTGGCGTCGAATGCACTGGCAGAGGTGCTACGCACCTGTCTTCCCGCCCAGATCAAGCCCTATCTCTTCACGGCTGAGGGGTTTGTGCGGGAGCAGCCTCTATCGGTGGAGCCGCTGGCCAAGCAAGTCGACCTGCATCATGACGTGCTGCTCCAGTCGGTGATTTCCGCATTCCAGCAGGGCTGGCCGACACGTGACCGCGAGGTCGTCGAGCAGGGGCAGCTAACAGCGCTGATCCAGGGCTTTGCACACCAGTTGCAACTGGTGATCGACCGCCTTTTCCAGCGACTGCAGTGGGCCCTCGACCAGTTGGAGCGCCTGCGCAAAGTTGCCAGCAACAAGGGGGCGCTTGATGCTGACGAGGAAGCGCTGCGCAGCCGCTGCGAACGCCTGGTCAAGAAACTCAAAGGTGACGCGAGGCGCACTCGCAATCAGGCCGAAGGCATTGATGAGACCAATACCTATGGGGTTCTCGCTGCGGAGGGCTTCCTTCCGGGCTACGGACTCGATACCGGCAGCGTCACGCTGACGCACGTTGCGCCACGTCACAGTACCGACATCTCGGATTGGGAACTGCGCCGCAACACCGCGCTCGCAGTCCGCGAGTACGTTCCTGGCAACCTGATCTATGCGAACGCTCACAAGTTCGTGCCGCGGCACTACCACCTGATCCCGGAAGAGCCGCTCGTCTTTGCGGTGGATGTCGCCAGTGAGTCCGTTTTCGAGACTGCGCCTGGTCGCCAGACTGGGGGGAGCCAGTTGGCCTCGATGGGGGCGACACAGATCGCGGGTGTTGCGATTTGCGATGTGGATGCACCTCATCACTCGTACATCTCCGACGATGAGGACTACCGCTTCCAGATGCCGGTCGCGGTGTTTGCACAGGACCAGGGGCGCCACTCTGGCGGGGCTGCCTATGAATGGGGTGCGGCGGAACTGCATCTGAAGCACGGCCTGCACATGCGCCTCGTCAATGTGGGGGCGGCTGGTCAAGTGCGATCTGGTACTGCGATGGGCTATCCGCTGTGTCTGGTGTGCGGTGCGAGCCGCTCGCCGATGAGTGGCCCGGATGAGCTAAGCCGCTTCAACGACTTCCACACCGACCGCTGCGGACGGCCAGTGCAGAACGTCGCCTTCTATGCCGAAGTCGTCGCCGACACGCTGGTCCTTCAGAACTGCCCGTCACAGGAGGTGGCATACAGCGTGATGGAGGCTCTTCGTCAGGGTGCCGCCGACGTACTGGACATGGAGATCTCCGATCTTCAGGTACAGGTGATCGGTAAGCCCGACACCGAAGTGGTCGACGCATTACTCTATGACCCGATGCCCGGCGGCTCCGGTCTGCTCGAGCAGTTGGTGGCGCACTGGCCTGCAGTGATTGGAGCGGCACGCCGACTCGTCGATGAATGTTCATCGGCTTGTGAGTCCTCCTGCGTGGATTGCCTGCAGCATTTCCGCAACTCCTTCTACCACGACAAGCTCAATCGCCACACCGCACTGGAATACCTGAGCGATTGGGGGGATCAGCTGAGACTGGGCCACGAGTTGGCTCCTGTCTTACCGGATGAGACTCTGGTTCAGCAGCCCGGCAACTCGCCGGAGCAGCAACTCGTTGCGTTGTTGAGGGCTGCGGGGCTACCCACCTTTGAGACCGAGCGGCCGATTCCCCTGTCAGGTGGCATCACCACCCGGCCCGATGTGTATTTTCATCAGCCGAACGAGCAGTACGAAGGCGTCTGCATCTACCTGGACGGAATGAGCGATCACCTGCACGGCAACGCTCAGACCGCGGCCAGAGATCGACAGATCCGCCAGGAACTGCTCAACACGGACTACGAGGTCATTGAGATCCAATACCAGGAGCTGTTCGACAAGACCTTGATGCGGGAATACATGCGGCGGATCGCGCGTGCGGTGGTTGGCAGGGCCAGAGCTCGCGAGCTGCTCGAAACCGATGGCTGGTTCGAGGTGGCGGCCGAATCAGCGGCGAACCTTTCCCTGCCGGCGCGCGATGCGCGAGAAGCGGGGGCCGGGGCCGTTGTGCTGCCGTTCAAAACGCTCGTGCCCAGCGACCCAGTCTGTAAGCCCTACGTTAACTGCGTGCCGCTCAGCAGTTTGAAAATGGCGGCCGGGGGCTGGAGTGAGGAACAGGCGGGCTTGGATGCGTTGGCCGATCAGGCAGAGCAGTGGGTCTTGCTGCAAGACTCAAGGCTTGAGCCTGGCATGTTCGTCGCCCAAGTCGTCGGGAAGTCCATGGAACCTCTCGTGCCGGATGGCAGCTACTGCCTATTCCGACCTGTTCCTGGGGGTACGCGGCAAGGCCGGAAACTGCTCGTGTGGCACGCGGGTGTGACCGATGAAGAAACCGGCGGGCAGTACACGCTGAAGGTCTACTCCAGCGAGAAGGTCGCCGTCGAATATGGCGACTGGCAACACGAGCGGATCACCCTCAAGCCTCTGAATCCGGAGTTCGCTCCTCTGGTGCTGGAGCCTGAGCTGGAAGGGACTGTTCGCGTGATCGCGGAGTGGGTGAAGGTGCTGGACTGAAGTGCGTTGCCGTCGTCAGCAGCGGGGGCGCAGCCTCCCGTACTGACGACGGCAACGTCATTCACGACGCGTCACTGTTCGGTTTGCAGGGCAGCGTTGAACTGCCCCCTTCCTGAGGGTGGTGCGCAGAAAACAGCAAAGACCACGTGAAACTGAGACGCTGACTCGATCTGGGCAGCCGGGCGCCGAGCCTATGCGCTCGACATTCCGGCTGACCCAAGGCGGTCCGATCCGGCGCAACTATTTGTTAGTTTTCTCAGTTTTTCTGTGAGCCTACTGTAGGTTCTCACATACGGTGAAATGGTTCCACCGACAGCGGCGCCGGAAATTTCACCCTTCAATGAGAACCC
>CALMKG010000114.1 GCA_937867175.1 uncultured Propionibacterium sp.
CGCCGCCAGCGGTTTCACCGACGTCTCCGCCACGCTCGACAAGGCCGAGGCCGACCTGATCGCGTTCGCCGACGCGCCCCCGCAGCATTGGCGCAGACTGTGGTCGAACAACACGAGGAAGGGCACTACGGCGAACGCCGCTACCTATCCGAAACCAGCATGCGCAAACTCATCGACCTCAAGAAGGCGCGCGGCTCAGCTGCCTTGCTCGTCCCGCAACCGTAGCCACCGCTCGCGGACGGCGAAGGCAGCCGCCTTGGGTTTGCGGTCGCGGGTGAACATGCCCTTCTTGTTGCCGTCGACGCGGATGATGCCGGCGTTGGTCTGGAAATCGGCGAAGTTCCACATCTGTTCGCCAACCACCTGCGGATAGTCGTCGAAGACCCGGTGGTAGGCCTCGAAGAAGGCCACCTGGTAGTCCTCCGACCACGGCCAGGCATGGAAGTCGCGTAGGCCGCCCAACGTGTCGGGGCCGTACTCGGTGAAGATGATCGGGTGGTCGGGCACCAATTCGATCCAGCCATCGATCTCGTCGCGCAGGTTCTTCTCGGCCAGCGGCAGGTTGTTGTTCTCCGAGTACCAGCCGTAGTACCGGTTCAGCATCACCAGATCGCACAGGTCGGCCACCCGCTCCTTGTCGGGGGTGGCGTAGCCGACATTCACATAGCCGACCGGCCGGGTCGGATCGGCATCACGGGCGGCCTGGATCAGTGGCGCGAAGTACTCCCGGGCCCCGTCGGCACCAGAATCTGGTTCGTTGGCGATAGACCACACCGCCACGCACGGATGGTTCTTGTCCCGGGCAATCAACTCGCGGATATGGGCCTGGTGAACATCCCTCGTCGCGTCATTGATGGTGCCAGGGCTGAACGTGGGGGGCAGCCCGACGCCGCCCATCAAACCCCCACCTCCCCACAGGGCGGTGTTCAGGCCGACGGCCGCGGTCTCATCGATGACGACGACGCCTTCGCGATCGGCGAAGTCCATGACTTCCTCGGCGTAGGGGTAGTGCGAGGTGCGGAACGAATTCGCGCCCTGCCACTTCATCAACTCGAAGTCGTGCACCATCATGACGTCGTCGTGGCCCTTGCCGCGCACCAGGTTGTCCTCGTGGCGTCCGTAGCCGCGGAAGTAGAACTCCTTGCCGTTGATGAGGAACTTCTTGTCCTTGATCTCGACGGTGCGGATGCCGAACGGCTGCGGGTAGACATCGGCGTCGGCGCAGATCTCCAGGGTGTACAGGTAGCCGTCACCAGGTGCCCACAGCTGGGCGTGGGGCACCTCGATGCGTCCCCGGGCGCCGGTGGCGCTGGCGACTTCGTCGTCGCTGGCATCAAGCACGCGCACCCGAACCTCGCTGGCGCCTTCGGCCTCGACGGTGTAGTTCACCACCCCGGTCGTGCCGTCGATCGTCGTCACGATGGTGACATCGGTGACCGCCACCGCAGGGCGGGTGTACAACTCGACTGATCGGTGCAGACCTGCGTAGTTGTAGAAGTCGTGCAGGTAGTGCTGATGATCGCGTCCCAACGCATCGGCGAGCACGAAGCCCGGCGGAATGGTCTGCCAAGACAGCCGGTTGTCGACGGCCACTGTGAGGCGGAAGCGCTCGCCGGCCGAGACCAGTTCGGTGATGTCGGCCTCGAACGGCAGATAGCCGCCGACATGGCCGGCCACCTCGGTGTCGTTCACCCAGACTCTGGCCGAGTGGGTCGCCGAGCCGAACCGCACGAACAGCCGGTCGTCAGCGGCCAATCGCGGCGCGTACACCAGGCGCTGGTACCAGACCCAACCCACGTGGTCGCGCAATTCGTTGTCGGTGGTCACATCGTTGTACGAGGCCGGCACCGGCATCGGACGTGGATTGGCCAGGTTCTGGGCGAACCAGGATTCCTCGATGCCGACGTTGGCGGAATCCACCTGGAGGTCCCAGACTCCATCGAGGTTATGGACAGTACGTGACGGCGAACGGCGCGTCCTCAGCACGTGATTCTCCCTACTCTGCTTGAAGGAAATAGCTTGTGTACCTGCCATCCGATCAGACTTACGGTCGCGACATGTGCAGTTGCCGTTTCTTGCCAAGAGCGGCCTCAGGGACGAAACGGCGCATAACTGGTGTGCAGCAGGCGGTGGGCCAGCGCCGAGTTCGGCTCACCGAAGAAGTCCTCGTAGAGCCGGTGGACGTCGGGGTTGGACTGGGACGTCCGGTAGGTCGAGGCGGTGTCGATGTGCTGGATGAACCGCATCCGCTCCTGCATCTCACCGACCTTCCCGATCACCGGGTTGCCGGCACCCCCGATGCACCCGCCGGGGCACGCCATGATCTCGATGAAGTCGTAGCCGAGGTCCTCACCGGCGATGACCCGCTTGATGATCGGTTCGGCATTTCCCAACCCGTTGATGACCGCCACCGCCAGCGTCCTGCCGCCGAGGGTGAACCGCGCCTCCCGGAAACCCTCGACCCCAACGACCTGTTCGAAGTAGAGCGGTTCGCTCAGCGTCTGCCCGGTCAGCTGCTCCGCCGCCATCCGCAGCGCGGCCCCGGCCACCCCGCCCGAGGCGGCGAAGATCACACCCGCCCCCGAGACCCGCGCATACGGCGGGTCGAACTCCTGCAACCGAACCTCCGCCGGATCGATCCGGCGCATCTCGACCATCTCCAGGAACTCGGTGGTGGTGACAACCGCGTCCACGTCACGACGCCCGTCGGGGGCGAACTCCGGCCGGGCGGCCTCATACTTCTTGGCCAGGCAGGGCACGATCGAGACGATGAACAGGTCGTCCTTCGGGACGCCCAAGTATTGCGCGTAGTGGTTGCGCACCGTGGCGCCCATCATCTGCTGCGGCGACTTGCAGCTGGACAGGTGCGGTATCAACTCGGGATAACGCCGCTCCACCAGGTTGACCCAGCCCGGGCAACACGAGGTGAACTGCGGCAACACCCCGTCATTGCCGAGGCGGTCCAAGAACTCGGTGGCCTCCTCCATGATGGTCAGGTCGGCGGCGAATGAGAAGTCGAAGACCTTGTCGAAGCCCACCTTGCGCATCAGGCCGGCGATGAACGGCGACGCCTGGTCGTAGGTGATGCCGAACTTCTTGGCAATCACGCTGCGCGGTGCGGGGGCGATGAACCCGACCACCAGCTTCCCGGGATCGTTCATCGCCTTGAAGACCGGGTTCCGGTCGCGAAGGTAGTCCAGCGCCCCACAAGGGCAAGCAGTGACGCACTGGCCGCATGAGACGCAGTCGGTCTGGTCGAGCGGAGCCCCGTTGTGCGTGCCGACGGTCAGCCGGCCTTCGCTGAACCGGTAGACCAGCACGTTCACGCCCTCGATCTCGGCGCACGCGGTGATGCACCGGCCACACGAGATGCACTTGTTGTTGTCGTGGATGATGAACGGGTGGTCCCGCACGACCGGGTCCCAGGGCCGCTGGTGGATCGGTTCGGCGAAACTGACCTGATGGGCGGTCGCCTCGGTGCGCAGGTCGCAGTTGAACCGGGCCCCACACCCACACCGCAGGCAGCGGGCCGCCTCGGCCCGGGCGGACGCCTCGTCCAGCCCCAGTTCGACCTCGGGGAACCCGTCCAGCCGGGCCGGCATCGCCAACGCCGGCATCGGGTGGCGCGGGATCTTCGGCAGCACCTCGAACTCGTGGCGGGGCAGGTCCTCCAGCGTCCCCCGACTGCAGGAGTAGTCCTGAAGGATGGGGCTGACGTAGCCCTTGCCCAGGAAGTCGTGCATCGCGGTGGCAGCCCGTTTCCCGGCCGCCACCGCCTGAATGACGGTCGACGGACCCGTGACACAGTCACCCCCGGCGAAGACCTTCGCCTCGGAGGTCTCCATCGTCCGGCCGTTGATGTCGATGTCACCCCAGGGGTTCAG
>CALMKG010000115.1 GCA_937867175.1 uncultured Propionibacterium sp.
TCTACGCGGAAAGCCTGAACAACCTCGCTGACCGTGGCACCACGGTAGTCGGAGTGCATCCCGTCGGGCACGGCAACAACCCACGCACCCGAGGAGTCATCCGCCTCGACGACATCGTGGCCAACGCGCGGGACGCGGTCGACTGGGCCGCGGAGCACTTCGACGGAAGCCTCGTCATCAGTGGCTCAAGCCAGGGTGGCATCGTGGCGCTCCTTGCCGCAGTCGATGCCCAGCCACGGGTCACGGGCTGCATCGCTCACAATGTGCTGCTCCCCGACCTACCGGAATCGCTCTCCGTGACGCGGCTCCCGCACTGGCTGCAGGCGCACTACTCTCTGTTGCGCAGGGCCATCCGCGTCCTCGGCGACCTGGTACCCGGCCTTCCCGTTCCGTTCGGGTTCTACCTGGACCCGAAACGCGTCTTCACCAACCCCGCCGAGCAGCGCGAATTCCTCGACGACCGCCGGAACCTGGGCAGCTACCCACTCCGGCTCCTGGCTGATCTGCTCACCTTCGACACCCGCCCCATCACCTCCGGGGCGATCAAAGTCCCCGTCCACGTACTGGCCTCGACCGGGGATCCCTTGTTCAGCTACGGCTACGTGAAGGCCGTCTCCGCACGCATCTCGGCCCCGCGGGTCGAGATGGTTCTGCTGGACCTGCCAATGCACCTCATCTTCGTCGCCGCCCCCGCCCAAACGGTCGCCGCCTTGACCGAGGTCCTCGCCAAACTGCGATGATGCGGCGCCAGCCCAAGCCAGGACGGCCGACCCTCCAGCGTGCAACTCCGCGCTTGGTCATGGGCTCATCCACATCCGGTCGCTTCCTCGCTTCCAGGCACGGTCGCGGTCCAGCCGAACACGCCGTTCTCGCACTGGCCGGTACCGTGTCGTTGTCAGCGGCTCACTGAAGGAGGCCTGCATGTCGGGGGCGTACGTGGCGGTCGCAGTCGCGGCACTCGCAGTCAACCTCGCCTTGGTCTGGTTCGGGGGCGGCGCCAACCGCGCGAGGCGTCTCACGCCTCTGGACGGTCTGGCCTTCGGATTCGTCATCGCCGCCATCGTGTTCGGTGACACCTCCCTTCTGGGTGTAGGGGTGACACTCACCATCGTCGACATTCTCGTGCGGCGGCGGAGCGGTCACCTCCATTCCGCATAGCCTCAGGGCTGCGTGTTGATTCGAGCCCGACGTCGAACCGGGCGATGCCGCCGTATCGGAGGTAGCGATGGGTGAACGAGACGAGGTGCTGCGACGTCAGTCGACGCGCACGAAGTTCAAGAACAGCGACATGGACTTCGCGCTCAACTGGGCACTCGGCGTCAGCCAGGTCATCGGCATGGGTCCTGGTGAGGTACTCGCCGCGATCTCGACAGTCAGGGACGGTGATCCGGGAAGCTGGCGCGATTCGTTCTCCCGGCAGGGCGAGTACCTGTCTCATCGCGCGAACGTCTTCGAACGCGAAGGCAATGTTCGGGCCGCGGGGCACTCCGCATTCGGAGCCGCCTACGCACGACGCTTCGCACTCCATTTTGAAGATCCCCGCACGCAGGCGTGGGATACCAAGGTCGCGGAGATGGAACAGGAATTCGCGCGGGCGGCCGCGCTCTGGGAGATTCCCATCCGTTCGATCGAGGTTCCGTTCGAGCACGGAGTGCTCCCCGGGTACTACCTGGAGGTCGATACCTCGCCGAGGCCGACCGTGCTGATGATCGGCGGTGGAGACACCTTCCGGGAAGACCTCTTCTACTACGGCGGGTACCCGGGATGGCAGCGCGGCTACAACATGCTGATGGGGGATCTGCCCGGCCAGGGCACGACTCCCGCTGCCGGGTTCACGTTTCGGCACGATTCGTCAACCTCGATCCGCGCGTGCATCGACTGGCTGGAGCGACACGCGACGTCACCGGATCCGCGCATCGCGGCGTATGGGCTGAGCGGCGGCGGCTACTTCACGGCGCAGGCCGTCGCCGCCGACGCGCGTATCGTCGTGTGGGTCGCCAGCACCCCGATCACGAACATGGCGCTGCTGTTCGAACGTGAGATGGGGGCAATGGTGCGCGCACCGGGCTGGGCGCTCAACACGCTGACCAGGCTGGTGGGCCGGACCAACGCGATCCTCGCCATCAGCCTGAGAAAGTACGCCTGGCAGTTCGGTACGTCGGACTTCGCCGAGGTGGTCGCCCGCGTGCAAGCAGAAGCGCCACCTGTCCTCCCCGAAGCCATCACCCGCCCCAGCCTCTTCCTCTTGGGCGACGGCGAGGCGACAGAGCTTCGCCGACAGACCGAGGAACTGACCGCCGTGATGCAACGACGCGGCGTTGACGTCACCATCCGCCGGTTCTCGCCCGAAGAAGGAGACGCGCACTGCCAGGTCACCAACCTGGAACTGGCGCACCTGGTCGTCTTCGATTGGCTGGATCGCCAGTTCGTGGACAGCCCCTCAGGACCGCTTGCCTGACTGTGTCCACCCCAACTCGCGATTCATCGAGTCGCGTGGAGTGCCTCATGTGTCCGGACAGGACGGTCTTCCGGTCGGCGGCTGACGACGGTGCGTGCGAGCCGGTCGTGGAGACCGTGGCCCTCTCCTCGCGCGCACGTCCACAGCTGGACACCGATCAAGGGGTAGAGAACTGCGGTCGCAGCCAAGGTCAGTGGGTCGCTGGTCTCGAAGCCCCCGTAGACGGCGCCGATCGTCACGATGTGACCAAGTTGCCAGGGAAGCGTGATCTTGACCAGGTTGCGGAGGAGCGCGACCCCGAAGGTGGGCCGGTTCCCGTCGCGGGTGCCAACGGTCACATGTTCGGCGCGTTTTCCCCAGGTGTCTCGACGCCCGTTCGACTCGGCCCTCGCCGCGATCAGTGCGGCGAGGAGCGGAGGAACACTACTGACGCCAATGACCGCCACGCGAGACTGTCCGATCCCCGCGGTTGAGAGAGCGATGCCGACCGGCACCGTTGCGGCGGCGACCCCAAGTAGATCACCGCATCTCGCGCGTAGGCTCGAACTCGGGGCCAGAACAGCGGGTGCATTGGGCAAGGATAGGGGCGGCCCGGAACACCGAGGCCGCCAGCAGCCTCGCCATCGGAACCAAACGACACCCAACGACCACAGAAGTGCGACGGGGTGGAACTGTCACGAGGCACCGCCATTGGGGGGCGATGGGAGTGTCTGGGGTGGATGGTGACAACTCAGCCGCCGTGTGCTCCCTAGGATGGCGCAGGCTACCGCGCAGTGAGAGGAACCCCCCATGACGCCCCAGCCTCCCGGCACCGAATCGCCGCACGCACTGGTTGTCGAGAACCTGACCAAGACCTATACCTCCGGGGCCGGTGATGTGCCGGTGTTGCGGGGATTGTCGATGCGGCTGCGTCGCGGTGAGTGGGTTGCGTTGATGGGTCCGTCGGGTTCGGGCAAGTCGACGTTCCTGAACTGCTGCGCGGGCCTGCTGCGCCCCACATCG
>CALMKG010000116.1 GCA_937867175.1 uncultured Propionibacterium sp.
TCGTCCAGCAGAAGGAGGACAAGGAAGGTCGCCTGATCCTGTCCAAGAAGCGCGCCCAGTACGAGCGCGCCTGGGGCACGATCGAAAAGATCAAGGAGGAGGACGGCGTCGTCACCGGCACCGTCATCGAGGTGGTCAAGGGTGGCCTGATCGTCGACATCGGCCTGCGGGGCTTCCTGCCGGCCTCCCTCGTCGAAATGCGCCGCGTGCGCGATCTGCAGCCCTACGTGAGCCAAGAGATCGAAGCCAAGATCATTGAGCTCGACAAGAACCGCAACAATGTGGTGCTCAGCCGTCGTGCGTGGCTCGAGCAGACCCAGTCCGAGGTTCGCCAGAGCTTCCTGCACCAGCTGCAGAAGGGCCAGATCCGCAAGGGCGTGGTCTCGTCCATCGTCAACTTCGGCGCTTTCGTCGACCTGGGCGGTGTGGACGGCCTGGTGCACGTTTCCGAACTCAGCTGGAAGCACATCGACCACCCGAGCGAGGTGGTCGAAGTCGGCCAGCAGGTCACCGTCGAGGTCAAGGACGTCGAGCTCGACCGCGAGCGGGTCTCATTGTCGCTCAAAGCGACCCAGGAGGATCCGTGGCAGACCTTCGCGCGGACGCACCAGATCGGCGAGATCGTGCCCGGCAAGGTCACCAAGCTCGTGCCGTTCGGCGCCTTCGTGCGGGTTGAGGACGGCATTGAGGGCCTCGTGCACGTCTCCGAACTGGCCGAGCGCCACGTGGAGATCCCCGAGCAGGTCGTGTCGGTCGACGACGACGTCATGGTCAAGATCATCGACATCGACCTGGATCGTCGCCGTATCTCGCTGAGCCTCAAGCAGGCCAACCAGGGCGTCGACATCGCTGCGGACGACTTCGACCCGTCGCTGTACGGTATGACCGCCAGCTACGACGAGCAGGGCAACTACATCTACCCCGAGGGCTTCGATCCGGAGACCAACGAGTGGAAGCCCGGCTTCGAGGAGCAGCAGGCTGCTTGGGAAACCCAGTACGCCGAGGCGCAGGCCCGCTGGCTGGCGCTCAAGAAGCAGGCCGCAGAGGCGGAGGAGACCGCTGCCTCGGCAGCCGCGCAAACCGCGTCGCCTACCGGCTACACCTCGGAGCCCGCTGCAGGTGAGAGCTCACTCGCCTTCGACGAGGCCTTGCAGGAGCTTCGTGAGAAGCTCACCAGCGGCAACAACTGATACACGAACCCGTAGAACGCCCCGGACCTCAGTGTGGTCCGGGGCGTTTTTCGCAAACAAGGAGGACCCATGCTGACCCTTGGCGCCTGGCCGATCCTGGACTATGACGACGATCCCGATGACTTGGTCTCCCGTCTCAGCCAGTCCAAGCCTGAGGAGCGCCTTCCCGAGCGGGCGGTGCTGGCGGTCCTCGGACAACAAGTCTTGGCCCATGCTCAGGCGGAGAGGCTACGCCAGGTGGGCGTGGTCGACTTCGTCACTGCTCGCTACCCCATCTACCAGATAGAACGCGCTGGCCGGCGGGTTGCGCTGGTGGAGGCGCCGATCGGAGCTGCGGCGGCGGTGATGGTGGGCGAGTTCCTCCGCCAGCGAGGGGTACGCAGCGCGGTGGCGGTCGGTTCGTGCGGGGCCCTGCGTCCCTTCGATGAAGGTGTCTTCATCACACCCGTCCGGGCGTTGCGCGCCGAGGGCGTCAGCCACCATTACCTGCCGCCCGGCGAGTGGGTGGAGACCGACGCCGCGGTTCGCACTGCCTGCCTGTCAGCCATCCGGGGACGGGGACATGAAGGGGTCCAGGCCGACACTTGGACGACCGATGGCTTCTACCGCGAGACGCCCGCCCTGCTGGCCCATCGAATCGCACAGGGCTGTTCGGTTGTCGAGATGGAGTGCGCGGCCTGGGCGGCCTGGGCCTTGTTCCGCGGCGTTCGGTTCGGGCAGATCCTGTTCACGGCAGATTCGCTCGCCGGGGAAACCTACGACGCTCGTGACTGGGGTGTCGGCTCCCACGAAGTCGCCCTGCGGATGGCGATCGATGCGGCGTTCGGGTTGGAGGATTGAGGTGGCTTTCTCGGTTGCCTTGACCGGCGGCATCGCGTCCGGCAAGACGACGGTGGCCAACCTGCTCGCAGAGCACGGAGCGCTGCTGATCGATTCCGACCAACTCGCCCGGGAGGTCGTCGAACCGGGGACGCCCGGCCTGGCCCAGGTGGTGACGAGGTTCGGAGAACAGGTTCTGACGCAGGCCGGCAGTCTGGATCGCCAGGCGCTGGGCGATATCGTCTTCGCAGACGCCGCCGCCCGCGCCGACCTCAATGCGATCGTCCACCCCCTGGTCCGGCGGCGGCGAGCGGAGCTCATCGCGCAGGCCGCAGCAGATCAGATCGTGGTTTCGGTGATACCGCTGCTGGTCGAGACCGGGTTGGTCGACCAGTTCGACGCCGTGGTGGTGGTGGACGTCCCCAGCCAGACGCAAGTGGCGCGCCTGGTGAGGCGCAACGACATCAGTCCGGAACAGGCTCAGGCCAGGCTGGACGCCCAGGCCAGCCGTGCCGAGCGACTGGCGGCCGCCGATTGGGTGGTGACCAACTCCGGCAGCCGTGCCGAACTTGAGGCGCAGGTGGAGCGGCTTTGGTCGCAGATGCGCAGCAAAGCCCAAGGCTGCGAACCAGGAAAGTGAGTCTGTCGGTGCGCCGACCTACGCTGGACGCATGCGCCCAGTCGAAGAGATAACGCGGCGGGTTGCACCGTTCAAGGTGCAGTCCGAATTCCAGCCCTCCGGCGACCAGCCGGCCGCAATAGCCGAACTCGAACGCCGGGTGCGGGCGGGGGAGGACGACATCATCCTGCTCGGCGCGACCGGCACCGGCAAGACGGCGACGGTCGCCTGGTTGGCTGAGCGGCTGCAGCGTCCGATGCTGGTGATGCAGCCGAACAAGACGTTGGCCGCCCAGTATGCGGCCGAGTTGCGGCAGTTCTTCCCTGCCAATGCGGTCGAGTACTTCGTCAGCTACTACGACTACTACCAACCCGAGGCCTACGTACCACAGACCGACACCTTCATCGAGAAGGATTCCAGCCTCAACGAGGAAGTCGAGAGGCTTCGCTATTCGACCACCAACTCCCTGTTGACCCGGCGCGACGTCATCGTGGTTGCGACGGTCTCGGCCATCTACGGCCTCGGCACGCCTCAGGAATACGTTGACTCGATGCTCAAGCTGCGAGTCGGGCAGGAGTGGGGACGCAACGACCTGCTGCACAAACTGGTTGAAATGCAGTACGTGCGGAATGACCTCGCGGGCACCCGCGGCACCTTTCGGGTGCGTGGTGACACCCTCGAGATCTTCCCGATGTACGAGGCCAATGCCGTCCGGGTGGAGTTCTTCGGCGACGAAGTCGACGCCCTGTCCACCATGCACCCGATGACCGGCGAGTTGGTGACCACCGACGATGAGATGTACGTCTTTCCGGCTTCGCATTACGTGGCCGGGCCTGAGCGCATGGAGCGCGCCATCAGCGGCATCGAATTGGAGTTGGCAGACCGCCTCGCCGAGTTCGAGGCGCAGGGCAAGCTGCTGGAGGCGCAGCGGCTGCGGATGCGCACCACCTACGACGTGGAGATGATGCGTCAGATCGGCACCTGCGCAGGCATCGAGAACTACTCGCGGCACATCGACGGACGCGGGCCGGGTACCCCCCCGAACTGTCTGCTCGACTACTTCCCGGAGGACTTCCTGCTGGTCATCGACGAGTCGCACGTCACGGTGCCGCAGATCGGTGGAATGTACGAGGGCGATATGAGCCGCAAGCGCACCCTGGTCGAACACGGCTTCCGGCTGCCGAGCGCGATGGACAATCGTCCGCTGCGCTTCGAGGAGTTCACCGAACGCATCGGGCAGACCGTCTACTCGTCCGCAACCCCCGGCCCCTACGAGATCTCGCGGTCCGATGGGATCGTCGAACAGATCATTCGGCCCACCGGGCTGGTCGACCCCGAGGTGATCGTCAAACCCACCAAAGGCCAGATCGACGACCTGATGGGCGAGATCAGGGAGCGTGTCGAACGCGACGAGCGCGTCTTGGTTACCACCCTGACCAAGAAGATGGCCGAGGACCTCACCGACTACCTGATGGAGCACGGCGTCCGAACCCGTTACCTGCACTCCGAAGTCGACACACTGCGCCGTGTCGAGCTGTTGCGTGAGTTGCGGCTCGGAGACTACGACGTGCTGGTCGGCATCAACCTGCTGCGTGAGGGCCTCGACCTGCCCGAGGTGTCATTGGTGGCGATCCTTGACGCCGACAAGGAGGGTTTCCTGAGGTCGGAGCGGTCGCTGATCCAGACGATCGGACGCGCCGCACGCAACGTCTCCGGCCAGGTGCACATGTATGCCGACCAGATGACGTCTTCGATGAGCCATGCAATCGACGAGACCAACCGACGTCGCGCCAAGCAGGTGGCGTACAACACCGCACACGGCATTGACCCGCAACCGCTGCGCAAGCGGATCGCCGACATCACTGACCTGATGGCGCGTGAGGACGCCGACACCGAGCGCTGGGTCGCCAGCCGCCAGGGCGGGGGACGGACGCGCACCACCTCGATCGCGCTGCCGAGTGAACTGCGCGACTTGGACGCAGCGAACCTCCCGGCGACCGAACTGGCCGCACTGATCCAGGAACTGACTGCGCAGATGCATCAGGCGGCCAGCGAACTCCAGTTCGAATTGGCGGCCCGGCTGCGGGACGAGGTGGCTGACCTCAAGAAGGAACTCAGGCAAATGGTGGAGGCAACTCGATGACAACCGAGGTTTGAAGTGAAGCCGCAAGCCGCGTCGAGGACGGTCGGTGCTATGGTGCTGAGGTCATCCCTGTCGGGTTGGCGCAGGTCACGGTGAAGTGAGAGAATCCTGGGTGGAGGGGAGTAGCCCCCGTGCGGAATCGTCAACACGAAGCTTGACTTCCGAGTCCGCAGCGGATCTGGACGATCAGCGGCAAGACCTCCAAGATAATTCTCCCTCTCTGAGTCGGAAGGTACGCCGATGCACGTAACTCCCTTGGTCTGGATCGTCACCTTGTCAGTGCTGACGGCGATCTTGGTCTTCGACGTGATCATGATGATCCGAAAGCCGCACGAGCCCTCCATGAAGGAGGCGACGATCTGGATCTGCATCTACGTCATGCTGGCCGTCATGTTCGGCATCGGCATCGGCTTGTTTGCCCACCCGGTGACCGACAAGACGAGTTGGGACTACGCCATCGAGTTCTTCTCCGGCTACCTGACCGAGTACTCGTTGTCGATCGACAACCTCTTCGTCTTCATCATCGTGCTGGGCAGCATGCGGGTGCCGCGTGTCTATCAGCAGTTCGCGCTGATGTGCGGCATCATTTTGGCGCTGGTCTTCCGCGGCATCTTCATCATGGCGGGCGCTGCCCTCATCGAGCGCTTCGCCTGGGTCTTCTTCATCTTCGGCGCCTTCCTGCTCTACACCGGCATCAAGCTGGTCATCGACTACCGCAAGCACGGTGAGGAGGAGTCCGCCCAAACCGACACCGCCGTGATGCGGTTCGTGAAGCGGGTCGTCCCGTCCACCGACGAGTACCACGGCACCCACTTCTCTGTGAAGATCGACGGTCGTCGGGTCTTCACCCCGATCTTCTTCGTGGTGGTCGCGCTCGGTTCGATCGACATCATGTTCGCGCTCGACTCGATTCCGGCGATCTTCGGTCTTACGCAGGAGCCGTACCTGGTCTTCACCGCGAACTTCTTCGCGCTGATGGGTCTGCGCCAGCTCTACTTCCTGCTCGGCGGGCTGCTGCAGCGGCTGGTCTACCTGTCGCTCGGTCTGGCGTTCATCCTCTGCTTCATCGCGGTCAAACTGGTGCTGCACGCGATGCACCACTACGGCTGGGTCTCCTGGGAGGTTCCCACCGTGCTCTCCTTGTTGGTGATCGTGGTGACCATCGCGTTCACCGCCACGCTGTCGCTGCTGAAGACCCGCTCGGACGAGTCGAAGACCGAGATCGGCAGCAACTGATCCGTCCTCACGAATCTTGCGGTTGAGCCCGCGGCAGGTCTGTCACCAGCCGCGGGCTCGCCATTGCGCCAGCTGAGGTCGTTCGGCACCAAGCGTCGTCGAATCGCCATGACCCGGGTGGATGATGGTCTGGTCGCAGAAGCGGTCGAAGATCTTGCCGGTGACATCGTCCAGCAGGGACGCGAAGTCGGCCGGTGAGTCGGTCTTGCCGACGCCCCCCGGGAAGAGAGAGTCGCCGCTGAAGATGTGGGTCGGCCCGGTGCCGGTGCCGCGCAGGACCAGCGCGATCGAGCCGGGGGTATGCCCGACCAGCCCGATCACCTCCAGGCTGACACCGCCGCAACCGATCTGATCTCCGGTCCACACCTGGTGGCTGGCGACACCGGTCTGTTGTGCGATGGCTTCGGCGTCCGCGCGTCCAGCGAACGGCTTCGCACCGGTCTGAGCAATGACTTCGGCCAGTGCCTGCAGATGGTCGGCGTGCCGGTGGGTGCTCACCACCACCCCGAGTGGCCGCCCAGCCATCATTCCCAGAAGTCGTCGGGGTTCGGTGGCCGCATCGATCAGCAGCAGCGGGCTGTTACCACCGGCATGGAGCAGGTAGGAATTGTTGTCCAGGCTGCCCAGCGAGACCTTGGTGCAGTGCACCTCGGAGACCTCGAACTCGACCGGCCCGGTCTGGACGGTCGTGTGGAAAAGACGAGTCATTCCGCCACGCTAGCGGCGTGCGTCAGCGCAGCGCCGGGGAGGCCGGCAAGTCGATGGCCAGGTCGGCGCTGAGGCGCCCGGTCAGCCAGCCAAGGAGCAGGGCGTCGGAACCGTTGATCTCGCACAATTCCCCGGCCGAGCCTGCCTCCAAATGGAACCCGGTGTCGCTGCTCAGCCGCAATACTCTGCCGTCGAGCGGGTCGAAGTCCAGCATCGTCCACTCCAGCAGGAGCCGGGCGATCCCCGGTTCCACCTGTGTCACCTCGTACCCACAGTCCAGGTCAACGTGGTGCAGGACGACCTCGTTCAGCCGCAGCAGCGGGAGCAGGTCGCAGCGCACCGAGTCACCGGGGGTGAGTTCGACGACCAGTTCCTTTGGAACCGAGTGCAGCACGTTGAAGCGGCGATTGAGCCGTCCGGCGCTGGTGTCCAGGTCAATCTGCAAGTCAAGCCCGCGTCGTTCCGAGCCGCGTTCGATGGCCTGCTCGCGGTCCTCTTGGGAGTCGTACATCAAGCCGCGCCGTCCCATCAGCACTGAATCCACCGCACGCACCAAGGCGTCAGCGTTACGTGCCAAGTGGGCGGCTACGTGCGCCCGCGTCCATCCGGGAAGCCGCGAAGGCTCCTGCCACGCCTGTTCGCTGATGGCGATGGTGTCACCGAGCAACCGCTGGGTCGCTTCGACCTTGTACTTTCGCAGACTGGCCACCTGGGTGGACTCGCCCAGCGTTGCCTGCTTTCCCGGGTCCCACGCCATCTTGTGCCCTCCCAACGAGTTCTGGTTCGGTGCTTGCGTGACTCACTTTACGTGGTGGCGGTCGCGCATAGTGAGGCCGCAGAACTGTCAGCGGGGGCGCATACCATGAAGGACGTGAAGGATCGACTCAGAGTCTCCGGTGCTCGGGAACACAATCTGCGCAATATCTCCCTCGACCTGCCGAAGGACGCGCTGATTGTCTTCACCGGGTTGTCGGGATCGGGCAAGTCTTCCCTGGCCTTCGACACCATCTTCGCCGAGGGACAGCGCCGCTACGTCGAGTCGCTGTCCGCCTATGCGCGGCAGTTCCTCGGCCAGATGGACAAGCCAGCGGTCGACTTCATCGAGGGCCTGTCGCCGGCTGTGGCGATCGACCAGAAGTCCACCAGCCGAAATCCGCGGTCGACCGTCGGCACGGTCACCGAGGTCTACGACTACCTGCGGCTGCTGTTCGCCCGCATCGGCCACCCCCATTGTCTGGTCTGTGGTGAGTTGATCAGCCGTCAGACGCCCCAGCAGATCGTCGACCAGGTGCTCGAGTTGCCGGAGGGCACCCGATTCCAGGTGCTGGCGCCGATGATCCGAGGCCGCAAGGGCGAGTACCGCGAGATCTTCCGCACGCTGGCCGGTGACGGCTACGCAAGGGTCCGCGTCGACGGTGAGACCTACCAACTGACCGACCCGCCCACCCTCGACAAGCAACGCAAGCATGACATCGACGTGGTCGTCGACCGGGTGGCGGTCAAGGCGTCCGCCAAGCAGCGCATCACCGACTCGATCGAGACCGCGCTGGGGCTGGCCAACGGGCTGGTCATTCTCGACTTCGTAGAGCGGGACAGCGATGACCCGCACCGGACGCGCAGCTTCAGTGAAAGGTTGGCCTGCCCGAACGGTCACGACATCGCGCTGGATGAGATGGAGCCCCGGCAGTTCTCGTTCAATAGCCCGTGGGGTGCCTGCCCGGCCTGTACCGGGCTGGGCACCATGCTCGAGGTGGACCCTGCCCTGGTCGTCCCGGATCAGCTCAAGAGCCTTGCCGAAGGTGCCATCGCGCCGTGGTCCAGCCCGACAGTGGCCGCGCACTACAGCCACGTCTTCGAGTCCTTGGCAGAACAGCACGGTTTCTCGGTCGAGACCCCATGGCGTGAACTGCCCGACAACGTCAGGCAGTTCATCCTCAAGGGCCACGACGACCCGGTGCTGGTGCGCTACCGCAACAGGTTCGGGCGAGTGCGCACCTACACGCAGAAGTACGAGGGCGTCCTGCCGCAGGTACGCCGCCGCTACGACGAGGCCGAGTCCGATGCGGCGCGCGACCGGTGGGGTGCCTACCTGCAAGAGATCCCATGCTCGGCCTGTGGGGGAGCGCGATTGAAACCCGCGTCGCTGGCGGTCACCATCGACGGCCGCAACATCTCCGAGGTTTCGCAGATGTCGATCGACCAGCTGGCCGATCGGGTCGATGCCCTGGACCTGCCCGGGCGCGAGATGGCGATCGCTGAACTGGTCCTGCGCGAGATCAAGACCAGGCTGCGTTTCCTGCTCAATGTCGGCCTCGACTACCTGACGCTGTCCCGCGCCGCCGGGTCACTGTCGGGCGGTGAGGCGCAGCGCATCCGGTTGGCCACCCAGATCGGGTCGGGCCTGACCGGTGTGCTGTACGTGTTGGATGAGCCGTCCATCGGCCTGCACCAACGCGACAATCACCGCCTGATCGAGACCTTGGAGCGCTTGCGCGACCTGGGCAACACGTTGATCGTCGTCGAACACGATGAGGACACCATGCGTGCGGCAGACCACATCGTCGACATCGGTCCGGGAGCCGGTGAGCACGGCGGCGAGATCGTGGTCAGCGGTAGCTTCGACGATGTGCTGGCCTGCGACCGGTCCATCACCGGCGCCTATCTGTCGGGGCGCCGGGGGATCGCACTGCCGGCTAGCCGGCGGCGAGGCAACGGCCAGTCGCTGGTGGTGCATGGCGCAGCCGAGAACAACCTGGCCGATGTCACCGTGGGGTTCCCCCTCGGACGGTTCATCGCCGTCACCGGGGTCTCGGGCTCAGGCAAGTCTTCACTGGTCAACTCCATCCTCTACACCTCGCTGGCCAAGCATCTCTACGGCGCAAAAGACGTGCCCGGCCGCCACACCGGCATCACCGGCGTCGAGGCGATCAACAAGGTGGTGCACGTCGACCAGTCGCCGATCGGACGCTCACCGCGCTCCAACCCGGCTACCTACACCGGGGTCTTCGACAAGATTCGTACGTTGTTCAGCCAGACCCCGGAGGCGAAGGCGCGTGGCTACCTGCCCGGCAGGTTCAGCTTCAACGTCAAGGGCGGCCGGTGCGAGCAATGCATGGGCGACGGCACGCTCAAGATCGAGATGAACTTCCTGCCCGATGTCTATGTGCCCTGCGAGGTCTGCCATGGCGCCCGTTACAACCGCGAGACCCTGGAGGTGAAGTACAAGGGCCTCAGTATCGCCGAGGTGCTTGAGTTGCCGATCGAACAGGCGGCGGAGTTCTTCGCGCCCATTTCGGCCATCTCGCGCTACTTGAACACGCTGACCGAGGTCGGCTTGGGTTACGTTCGGTTGGGTCAACCGGCCACGACACTGTCGGGTGGCGAGGCCCAGCGGGTGAAGTTGGCGGCCGAGCTGCAGCGTCGCTCGACCGGGCGCACCCTGTACGTCCTGGACGAACCGACCACCGGTCTGCACTTCGAAGACATCAACAAGCTGCTCAGTGTGCTGAGCCGGCTCGTCGACAGCGGCAACACTGTGGTGGTCATCGAACACAACCTCGACGTCATCAAGACCGCGGACTGGGTGATCGACATGGGGCCGGAGGGTGGCCACCGCGGCGGCCAGGTGGTCGCCACCGGTACGCCCGAAGATGTGGCGCACAACCCGGGGAGCTTCACCGGCGAGTTCCTCAGCCGGATCCTGACCGGCCGTGAGGTGCCGCTGGCCGAGCCCGCAGACGAGAAGCTGATCGAGGTTGCCGAAGCAGCCAAGCCCAAGCGGCGTCGTGCCCCGAAGGACGCCGCTGCCGTCACCACCCCTGCCGCTTGATGGCTGACCCTGCGAGCTACCGCCCGGCGCCCGGATCAATCCCAACCGATCCGGGTGTTTACCGATTCAGCGACCCGTACGGCCAGGTCGTCTACGTCGGTAAGGCGAAGAACCTGCGCAACCGCCTCAACTCCTACTTCGCCGACCCGGCGGGCCTGCACTTCAGGACGCAGACCATGTTGCGCACCGCCGCCGCCGTCAGTTGGACGGTGGTCCGAAACGAGGTTGAGGCGCTGCAGCTCGAATACACCTGGATCAAGCAGTTCGACCCGCGGTTCAACATCAAGTACCGCGACGACAAGTCGTATCCCTGGTTGTGCGTCACCTGGAGCGAGGAGTTCCCCCGGGTCTTCGTCGGTCGCGGCGTCAAGCGCAAGGGCTGGCGCTACTACGGGCCTTTCGGTCAAGCGTGGGCGGTTCGGGAATCGGTGGATCTGTTGCTCCGGGTCTTCCCGATGCGATCGTGCAGCAACGGCGTCTTCCGCAATGCGGTGGCCTCGAATCGTCCCTGCCTGCTCGGTCACATCGGCAAATGTTCGGCTCCCTGCGTCGGACGAGTGACCGCCGACGAGCACCGTGAGATCGCCGACGATTTCTGTGCGTTCTGGGCGGGCCAGACTCGCGGCCTGGAGCGCAAGCTGGCCAGGCAGATGCGGGCCGCGTCCGAAGCCCAGGAGTACGAGCGGGCGGCGGTGATCCGCGACTCACTGGATGCGCTGCGGCAGGCCACCGAAAGAAACGCCATCGTGCTGCCGGACGGCACCAACGCAGATGTGCTCGCTGTGGCCGCCGACCCGCTCGAGGTGGCGGTTCAGATCTTCCACGTGCGGTCTGGACGAGTCCGCGGCGAACGTGGCTGGGTTGCCGACCGCACCAACGACGAGGCGGTCGACGAACTGGTCGAGGGTTTCCTGGTCAGCCTCTATGCAGATGAGCAGGGCTTCCAGACCAACACCGGCAGCTCCATCCCAGCCGAGATCATCATCGAATCGTCACTTCCCTCGGGTGAGGTCCTGGAACAGCTGCTCAGCGAACAGCGAGGTGGCCGGGTTCGGGTGCATGTGCCGCAGCGGGGTCCCAAACGGGAGTTGCTCGACACCGTGGCCCGCAACGCCGCCGAGGCGTTGGCGTTGCACAAGACCAAGCGGGCGTCCGACCTGGGCACTCGTGGTCGTGCCTTGGAAGAGCTGCAGCAGGCACTCGGCATGACGTCCGCGCCGCTGCGCATTGAGGGCTTCGACATTAGCCACCTGCAGGGCACCGAGGTGGTTGGGTCGATGGTGGTCTTCGAAGACGGGCTGGCCCGCAAATCGGAGTACCGGCGGTTCGTGATCAAGAGTTTCGAAGGTTCGAACGACATCGCGGCCATGGATGAGGTGTTGCGCCGCCGGTTCAACCGGCTGCTGGCCGACCGGGAGGCGATGGCCGAGACCGCACCGGCGGACGAGTCACCGGCACTGATCGACCCGGCCACCGGGGTACCGCGAAAGTTCGCGTACGCACCCGCGCTGGTGGTGGTTGACGGCGGCCTGCCGCAGGTGAATGCCGCCCAGCAGGTGCTGGACGACCTCGGGCTGGCCGACGAGATCAGCCTTATCGGCCTGGCCAAACGGCTCGAGGAGATCTGGATCCCGGGGGAGGAGTACCCGCTCATCCTGCCGCGCGCCTCCGAGGGCCTCTACCTGCTGCAGCGGGTCCGCGACGAGTCGCACCGCTTCGCCATCACCCATCACCGCGGACGCCGCACCAAGGCGATGGTCGAGTCGGTGTTGGACGGGGTGCCCGGGCTGGGCGAAGTGCGCCGCCAGACCCTGCTCACCCACTTCGGCAGCCTGAAGAAGTTGCGCGCGGCCACCGAGGACGACATCGCAGCCCTCCCGGGATTCGGCCCGGCCACGGCGCGGGCGGTGGTCGCTGCGCTGGCAACTGGGGACTCGCAGGTGGCGATCAACACTGCCACCGGTGAGGTCACCGAACTCTGACGATTCGAACGGTCCAGCTTTCAACAGTTGCGAATCGGAAAAGCCACGCATTTCGGGCGCGAACTCCCCGAGCTTACCTGGGAGGCTCGTGACCGGGTCACGGCCCTGCGGGAGGTGGTCTGTTGACCCGGGTCCGCCCGGGCTGCGCGACCGGCGGGCAATAATGGGGACGTGACGACTTCGCCGAACGACGTGCCCATCCGCAGTGCGGACGTCCCCGACGCCGGCCCCGGCAACAATCCGCTCTCGCTGCCCCGGGTGGTGATCATCACCGGGATGTCAGGTGCCGGGCGGCGTACCGTCGCCCATGCCATGGAGGACTTGGGCTGGTTTGTCGTGGACAACCTGCCACCGGGCCTGCTGCCGCAGCTCATCGAGACGGTGCGGCGCGGCGGCCAGGACCGGCTGGCCGTGGGCCTGGACGTCCGGTCCCGCGAGATGTTCGACCAGTTGCCGCGCGTGCTGGCCCAGTTGGAGGCACAGGGCATCCGCAAGGAGATCTGCTTCCTGGAAGCCAGTGACGAGGCGATCGTGCGTCGGCAGGAGTCGGTGCGCCGACCGTTACCGCTGCAAGGCGCCAGCAACATCACGCAGGCTGTCGCCAAGGAACGCCGCATGATGAGCAAGCTGCGTGCGGACGCCGACGTGGTCATCGACACGTCAAACACGACGGTGCACCAACTGAGCTACCGGATCGGCCACATCTACGGATCGGGTGACGACCAGAAGACCCGTTTCCTGATCATGAGCTTCGGCTTCAAGAACGGTGTCCCAGTGGACGCCGACATGGTTTTCGACGTCCGTTTCCTGCCCAATCCACACTGGGTGCCGCACCTGCGTCCGCAAACAGGGCTGTCGGTGGAAGTCAGTGAGTATGTACTTGGCCAGCCCGGTGCCGGTGAGTTCCTCGGACTACTGGAGGCGCTGATCGCCACCGTAGGCCCCGGCTATCAACGCGAGGGCAAGTTGCAGGCCACCGTCGCCATCGGCTGCACTGGTGGCAAGCACCGCTCCACTGCTATGAGTGAGGAGTTCGCCGAGCGGCTGAGGGCGAAAGGAGTGCAGGCCAGCGTTCTGCATCGTGATCTGGGGCGGGAATGAGCGGCGAGGGACTGCCGCGTGTGACGGCGTTGGGCGGTGGGCACGGGCTGTCCACATCCCTGCAGGCATTGCGTCAAGTCACTGATCGCCTGACCGCCGTCGTGACGGTGGCCGACAACGGCGGATCGTCCGGGCGACTGCGGAGAGAGCTGGGCGGGTTGCCGCCCGGCGACCTTCGGATGGCCCTTGCGGCACTTTGCGGCGACGACGCGATCGGCCGGCAGTGGGCGAACGTCCTCCAGTCCCGGTTCCATAGCTCCGGACCGTTGAACGGTCACGCGATCGGTAATCTGCTGATCGAGGGGCTCTGGCAGGAACTGGGCGCGGTAAGGGGCCTCGACATGGTCGGCCAGTTGCTGCATGTGGAGGGCCGAGTGCTGCCCATGTCCTTGGTGCCGTTGAATATTGAAGCCGACGTCCTTG
>CALMKG010000117.1 GCA_937867175.1 uncultured Propionibacterium sp.
GACCTGGTAGTCGGTCAGGCTGTCCTTCTGGACTGGTGCAACCATGCCGGTTGTCCTTCCTGAGTAGGCCAGGGATCTCTGGCGATCACTAACTTACCGGTCGAAGCGCAGGCTGCCGCATTTCCTCCTGAGAACTATTCGGTTCAGACGCGGATTCCTGCATTGGTACACCCATCTTCTGAAGAATGGCCGTCTGTACCTGCTGCATGGTGCTTATTTGCTCCTGCAAAGAGCGGATCGCGGACGTAGCTGAC
This sequence comes from uncultured Propionibacterium sp., assembly GCA_937867175.1. Taxonomy (GTDB): domain Bacteria; phylum Actinomycetota; class Actinomycetes; order Propionibacteriales; family Propionibacteriaceae; genus Brooklawnia. The sequence goes on from CALMKG010000117.1 coordinate 255, forward strand.
TCCATTCCTGCGACCGTCTGCTCGGCCAATCCGCCCACTCGCTGCTCGTATTCGTCGGCGCGCTTGGTCCACTCGTTGAACTGTTCAGTGCGCCCGGACTGCAGCAGGCTCTTAAGGTCGCGGCTGCTCGCCGAGCCGCTGAGCTCGATCTGCTTCTCCATGATGTAGACCATCGTGGCCGCGGCGTTGCGCAGCAGCTCAGGATCCTGGGTCTGGGCGATGGCTGGCAGCGCCTGGCTGAGCGGAACGAACAGCTGGCCGAGGATCCGCATCTGCTTTTCGTCCTCCATCTCCACCAGAGAGCCGGGGACGCAGCGGACGTAGTACTCGGTCGCCAGGTTCTCGAAGTCCAGCTCGATCACGCTGTCCTCGGTCATGACGTCCATCACCGGGTTGCTGATCTCGCCGGTGGCCGGGTCGACACGCTGGCCGGCGTTGACCAGACGCTTGCGGGCGTCGGCGGTCAGCCGCAGCTTCTGCGTGGCCCGCATCTCCTGCAGGTAGACGGTCAGCGCGTAGCTGCAGTACCGGCTGAAGAAGCTCTCGATCGCCTTCTGGTAGTTGTTCGTGGTGATGTCCACCATGGCCTGCTGGGCCTCCACGCCCTGCGGGGTGGCCGACTGGCCGGTGCCGGCCTGGGTCGCCATCTGCTGGTCGGGAGCGCCGACCAGGTTCACCATGCTGCCCAGGTTGTTGGCGGCCAGCGTGGGGAACTGCGACAGCGTCATGGTGTTGACCTCGAAGGCCTCGACCTTAGCGTTGGGGTTGCTGATCTGGTTGTACTTGCCGGGGCTCAAGTTCGGGATCGAGTTCATCGTGCCGAAGCCGAGCACGGTCGGGTTGATGTTGCGGTACCACAGCTTCATCGCGCCGTTGTGCATCAGGTCCTGGAACTCCTGGCGGCCGAGCAGCATCTCCACCTGGCTCTTGCCCAGCGGGTGCTGCTCGTCCTTCTCCAGCACCAGGAAGTGCACCGGGTGCCACTTCAGCGGGTGCTTGTTCTGCTCGATGCGGAACAGCAGCTTGGTCCGCGGGCAGAAGGTCAGGAAGTTCTCTCCGTAGCTGTTGTACCAGGTGACGATCTCGTAGCCCTGGGCGATCACCCGGCGCTTGTTGTCGGTGTGGGAGTTGGACTGGCGCTCCCGGGTGGGCGGCTGGCTGTAGGTCTTCAGCAGCAGCCGCAGCGCGGCGATGTCCCAGCCTGCCACCTGGTCCCGGATGATCTGCTTGATCTGCCCCTTGGTCAGGTAGCGCCGCACGAACACCTCGGGGGCCTCGCGGACGTCCTTGACGCCGGGCTCGGGGAACACGTCCCGGTGGTGGATTGTGTCGTACTTCATGTACCACGAGCCGTCCGGGCTCTGCTGCAGGATTGGAATCACACAATCGAATCCGAGCGTGAATGACGTCTTCGTTGATGCGAACAGGTTCTGCTGCATGTCGTTGGAATACTGCGCATCACCAATGATCTTGGTGTCGAGAATGTACTTGGCGACGATTCCTTCCAGGGAATCATCGTCGTGAATGCTGACCACCTCGACATTCGGAGTGTGCTGCACCAGGGTGCGCGCAATCCGGCGCACCAGGCCGGCGGTCTCGCCGGAACTGACGTTGGGCAGGTCAGGCTTCGGGCTGATGACCTCATTGTCAGCGAGCATCTCCAGGTGCTCGAAGCCCTCGCAGCGCGCGTCCATCTCGCGCTTGAAGAGCTCGTAGCGGCTGAACAGGTCTCCCGCACAAGGGGCGAATGCCTTGGGGTCCAGGCACCCGTCCCTTTCGTCGACCTTGTAGTCGAGATACCACTGGGAGAAATCAGTGATTCCCTTTCCCCCGTCGAGTTCTACTGCCACGGCTTCAGCCTACCTTTCTGACTCTCGACTCGTTCTCTCCGAATCGATGCTCGACGGATAATCGGGTTGCTGGTGTTGATCATCTGCTCGTCGTTGACGTACGGCGCCTGCTGTCCGGGCGGGGCGTACATGCGGGACGACCCGCCACCGCCACCACCACCGCCACCGCCACCGCGACGCCGGCCGAAGTTGACCCAGCCGTTGCCGCTCTGGCTCTGACCGAACTGCTGCTGCTGCGCGGCAGCAGGTTCCTCGGTCGGGACCTCGAAGCTGTCGTCGATCTTCTCCAAGGCGCGCATCCCGGTGTTGATGCCCCGCACCTCGTCGACCGAGTTGAGCCGGTTGTCGGTTACCCGCATCCCGCCGATAGCCCCGGTATGGTAGCCCTGCAGCGGCATGAAGCCGGCCAGCGTCTGCAGCAGGTTGCGGCTGATGCCGGTCGCCCACGGCTTTCCGTCCGGGCCCATCACGTAGGTGGTGTTCAGCTGGTAGTACCGGTCACTGGCCTTGTACGAGATCAGATCCTCGTAGACGCCCTTGCCCCAAACGATGTCCTCGAGCCCGGGAACCGACGGGTTCGTCGACGGGCCGTACCAGACCTCGTTCATGTGCTGGCGGGCCTTGTACTCCTTCATCCCGTCCTTGATGGCCTGGTCGTAGATCTCCTTCTTCAGGTTGTTGGAGAGCTCGACCCGCATGTCGTAGGGGATGTAGAAGCCCTTCAGCACCTCGGCCATGGACTCCGGGGTGGCCCCACCCTTCCAGAAGGCACGGATCATGGCGTCGGCGTCCTGGTAGGTGACCTCAGCCTTGTTGAGCGTGCGGGTCTTCACGACCATGTCGCTGCGGAAGTAGTCTCCCTGGAAGCCGGTGAACAGCTCGCCAAGCAGCGCCATCGTGCCGCGGTTCTCAGTGAGCGCGTGGATCTGCACGTCCCACCAGTCGCGGCTCTTGTACGCGGTCTGCACCTGGCCCTTCTCGTCCAGGTACTGGGTGAGCGCGCCGGTCTTGTCCGGCAGGCCGAGGCGGTTGGTCCGGATGTTGCCCTCGGCGTCACGGTCGACCATCTGCCACGGGTCACGGTCGTACTTGTCCCAGCCGACGTACAGCATGTTGGCGAAGCTGTTCTCCAGCAGCATCCGCTCCAGCACCATCACAGCGCTGGTCACCAGGCCGAACGCCTGCGGCATTGAGTTCGGGTCGCCCTTGCCGTCCAGCTCCTGTGCCTCGGTCATCAGCTCGGCGTAGGTCTGGGCCGCATCATCGAACCGCATCGTGTTGATCAGCGGCATGGAGCCCAGCGCGTCCTGGAAGCCCCACAGGATCTCGTTGGCATTGCCGGTGTTGAACCACCGCTCCATGCCGACGATCGGGGACAGGATCTGCTTGACCAGCCAGTTCGGCATCGCCATCGAGCGGGCCGGGACGCCGGCTTCCTCGTCGCCCTCGGTGACCCGGAACATCTCGCTGAGGAACGGGATGTTCTCCAGGAACAGTGCATCGGCGTTGCGGAAGTCGTTGGCGATGTCGCGCGGGTCGTACAGGTAGGCGAAGCCATCACGCTTGGCCGCCCGCCGGCGCCGGCGGTCCTCATCGTCCTCACCGCTCAGGCCCAGACCGCCCATCATCAGGCCCATGGCCATCAGGCCGGTGTGGGTCAGGCCTGACTTCATCACCGCCTGGGTGATGTCGACGCTCTCGATCACCTCGGACAGGTCGTAGTAGCCGCCCTTGCTGATCTCGTCGTAGTCGAGGCCGGACACCGCAGCCAGGAGCCGGTCGGCGCCCTGGCCGAAGAAGCCCTTCTTGCGGCCGTGCATCAGCAGCGCGAGCGCGGCGTCGGCACCTTGCAGGCCCATCACCTGGACTGCCTTGTTGCTGGCGTACCCCAGGAACATCAGCGGCATCTTCACCATCAGCGTGCTCGGCCAGGCCACGGACATCCGCGGGCTGTTGGTGAGCGGCTCGATGACGTGCCGGAAGCCCAGCGAGAACGTGGTGGCCTTCAGGTTCCGCATCTCCCGGATGGTGTTCATCGCCATCATGTGGATCGCAGGGTGGTTCTTGCGCAGCCACTGGGGATCGGAGGCGAGCTGGCGGGCCAGCACCATCGGGGTGATGTTGGTGGTCTCGCCCAGCGCGGAGATCGCCCGGGCTGCGGACTCCACGTAGCGCCGGGAGATCGCGCTGGCGCGCATCCCGTAGTACGGGTCCTGCCAGCGGCCACCAACGCGGGCCATCCAGTTGGTGAACGCCTCCACACGACCGGCGTTGTAGAGGTGGGTGTCCATCGCCACCTCGGAGTAGACCATGCCCTTGAATCGCTGGTCGTTGCCGAGCGCCTGGAACAGCTTGCCGAGGTAGTCCTGCTCCTCCTTGGAGAATCCCTCCAGGGTGCCAAGGCCGTTGCCGGCCAGCAGGTTGGTGGCCTTCTCCAGGGTGGTCTGGATGTAGGCCTCCATCGGTGCGCCGACGTAGAGCATCGGGTTCAGCATCGCCATCGAGGCGCGCAGGTTGGTCATCACCCGCAAGGCCGCGGCCTGCTGGTTGCCATGTGTGTGGTAGAACGCGCCGTACTTCTTCATATCGGCGTAGCGGTAGCTGACCGGCTCAGGGATCTTGCCCTCCTGACGCCACTTCCACATCCGGGAGCGGGAGTTGGCGATCGCCTCGCTGGCCGGCTCACGCCCGAACCAGGTCAGTCCACGCAGCTCACCACCGAAGATGTCGTTGAGTTCGGCCTGCTGCGCGACGATCACCTCGTCGTGCAGCGCCGAACGCTGGGCTGCGCTCACCGCGATCAGCGTCTGAGTCGTCTTCGGGTCAGCCAGTAGCTCGGCCTTGGTCGCGTTGGTCGACACCGGCATCCCGGTGAAGCGCAGGCCCGAGTTGATGAACGTGTGCCGGAAGCTGTCGTTGTCCAGCTGGAAGGCGGTGTCGAAGTAGTCGTCGGGCTGCCCGATGTTGATCGCGGCCAGCAGCCAGTCGTCGAGGTCCTCGAGCACCGACGTCGGGTCGTTGAAGCTGTTCCACAGCTGGAACCTCCCGTTCTCCTGAGAGGCGCGCTGCAGCATCAGCACGTCCAGGACGTGCGGGTGCGGGACCATGCCGCCGGTGGTCGGGAACAGGTGCTGCACCAGGTTGGTGCGGATCTGCCGCATCGCACTTTTGGCGTCGGAGAAGCTGACGTAGCCGGGGTTGCCGCCCTCTTCGACCGGCGCCTTGTCCACGCGGCGGGCCAGCATCTGGCGGATCCAGAAGTCGACTAGCACGGCCTGGTTCATGTCCAGCCCGGCCTCTGCGATCAGCAAGGCCCGGTCGGACTCGAACTCGTTGACGTCGCGCTGCGTCCACTCGGCGGTGTCCAGCGGCTGGCGGTAGCCTTCGATGACCTGTGTACCGGCGAACAGGTAGCGCTGCTCGGCCGGCGTCCAGGCGAAGTTGCCCTCCATCACTCCCGGCTCAATGCCGGAGCGCAGCATCTTCATCAGCGAGGCGGCATCGTCGGTGTCGACGATCCCCTTGCGTGCGATCAGCGCATTGGTCTTCTTCAGCGGCTTGGCCACCGCACCCTTGCTGCCGGTGGTCAGGAAGGCCATCGCCAGCTGCTGCTGCGACGCGGCCTGGGTCTGCGTCCGCTCCGATGCCAGCAGGTTCAGCACCGGGTTGGCGCCGGACGGGTTGACCTCGGCGAACTGCAGGTAGCCCCACTCATCGAAGCGGCTATCGGCGTTGGCGTGGTAGACCTTCAGGTCGTAGCCGAACTTGTAGCCGGTGATGTGCTTGCCGACCTGGACCTTCAGCATCCTCGGGTTGAGCACCTCGTCGACGATGTACTTGCGCAGCTCGTCGTCCAGGCCGGTCTGCTGGATCAGCTGGGTGAACAGCCGCGGCGGGCGGCGGACGCCCTTGCCCTTCTGCCGCACACCGATGCCGGCCATGCCTGCGGACTCGAGGATGTGGCTGACCTCGGAGCGCTCGGTCATCAGGTACAGCAGCATCCCACGGAACAGCCGCTGCTCAGCGGTCAGCTTCGTGCCGGAGACAGCGTCGCGCCACAGTGCGCTGCCCTTGAGTTCGCCCTCGGCAGCAGGCAGATGGTTCATCGTGGCGGCCATCACGGCCGACTCGGTCTCGCTCTTGATCAGCCGGTCGATCACCTCGACGTCCATCTTCGGCAGCGCCTGGTGCATGTTGACCAGCCACTGATTGGCCTTGGCCAGGTTCTCCTGGGAGGCTGAGCCGAACACCTGGCGAGCGACCACGCCCCGGAAGTCGAAGCCGATGTAAGCCAGTGCGTCACGGAAGTTGTCGAGCCGACCTTCGTAGTTGTTCTTCGAGTCGGAGTCAGTGATGCCGATGGCGAGGGCCATCTGGACGCCCGGCAGCACGTCGGGCATCGCCAGGCCCCACGACTCCGGCGCCGGCGCAGCCACGACCTTGAAGCCGGAGTACTCGAACTGGAGTTTGTCGCCCAGCGCCTGCAGCGGGGTGCGAATCTCCACCTTCGCGCCCCACTGGTTGGCCCGCTCCATGGACTCCAGCACGCCCTCGTACACGGTGGCGGTCGGATCCTCGATCGGCTGGTAGATCACGGTGCGGTTACGGCCGCGCAGCTGCGCGACCTTGGTGTCCAGCTTCGGCGGCTTGTACCCGTAGCGGTACAGCACCAGGTTGCCGGTGCTGCCGTCGAACAGCGGGATGATGTCGCCCTTCTCCAGCTTCACGCCGGCAGGGTAGGTGCCGTCGTTCTGTAGGTGGGTGCGCGCCTTCTCCACTGCACGGGTCAGCGTGTCGGTGATCTCCTGAGTGCGCTGCTTCTTGTCGCGCACGTCCTTCCAGTCGACCTGCTCCAGGCTCATCTCCAGCAGCGTGTCGAGGTCGCCATGGATCCGCTTGCCCAGGTCGTAGCGCGCGTACTGCTCGGGGGTGGGCAGGTTGTGGCTGAGGTAGGTGCCGACCGGGATCAGGTTGTTGCTGATCACCACGTCCTGGCCCAGCGCGGAGTCGAAGCGGATGCCTGCGTTCTCCTCCACGATCCCGCCCTGCCACACCGCGACGCGGTTGCGCACGTCGAGCACGTCGGTTTCCTGGAGGTGGCTGAGCGCGGAGCGGACGCTGGCCGGCAGCCGGTTCGGGTCAACCGGCCGGAACACATGGTGCGATCCGGGCACGTACTCGTAGCTGTGGTTCTGCAGCCAGGTGCGGGCGTAGGACTGCAGCATCCCGCGACCGCCGGCCGACCGGAGCACGATGATCGCGCCCATCGACTCCAGGTGCTCCATCACCCGGTCCAGGTTCTTCTCCCCATCGACCGGGAACGACTCGAGGTCGACCACGACGATGTCGTTGGGTGCGACCCAGGTCGAACTCTGTTGGCCGGTGTTCGCCTTGGCCAGGCCCTCAAGCCCGTAGATCCGGTTGAGGCCACGATCACCTGGGGTCTGCATGTACTGGAAGACCCAGCCGGCGGTGTAGCCGTCGGTGCGGGTGGTCTCTTCCAGGTCCTGCAGCGCCAGCAGGGCGCCGGCCACGTCGGCGGTCTCGGAGAAACCGGCCGAACGGATGCCCATCCGGGTGGCCGTCTCCTGCATCGACGGCTCCTGAATGCCCTGGGTGGCGTAGCGGATCGCGTCCTGTGCCCAGTCGGTCCACTTCTTCGGGTCGCCCTGCTGCGCCTCCTGCGCGCGCATCCGGCGGATCTCGGTCTCGAGCTGCTTCTTCACCGTCAGCCCCTGGGCATACTTGCTCAGGTAGTCGCGGTTGACGCCGGTGAACCGGGACAGCTGCACCGGCGCGGAGCGACGGGCCAGCTCGGTCTCGAACAGGTCACGGCTGGACATGCGCCCGCTGGCGTCCACCTTGAACAGGCCGGGCAGGCGGGCGCGCATCTCGTCGGTGACCACGCCGGTCCAGGTGTCGATGTTCTCCATCAGCACGCTGACGTCGCTGGTCATCGCGCGCCGGGCGCCCTTGGCGTCCAGCGGGTTGAACAAGGTGCGCAGCATCTGGTCGGGGATCTCGACCAGCTCCGCGCCCACTGGCATCGGTACGCCGTCGCGCTGCATCTGGATCACCTGGTCGGCGGCCAGCAGCTGCACCTTGCCCTCAGCGTCGACGTAGCGAACCCAGTGGTTCATCTTCAGCTGCTTCAGCGCGCCGTTGTAGAAGCCGTAGTTGATGTGCTCGCCGCGGTCGAGGCGATCGTCCTGCATCATCGCCATCGCCATCCGGTCCAGCATCCCGGCGAAGTCGGCGCCCCAGAAGCTGTGGAAGTAGCGCTTCTCCTCCAGGGTGAACGGCTTCGGCCGGTGCAGGGCGTCGTGACCCTTCTTGTTGGCCGACAGCGCCCACTCCGAGGTGGCCGAGTCGATGCCGCCCAGGGTGAACCACCACGCGCCGAGCAGGCTCGGAGTGGATGTGTCGCCGCGTTCCAGCACGCCGTCGTACCACAGGCTGTTGGGCTGGTCGGCTGGCTTGTCGTCGGGGTTCCAGAAGGTGATCTGGACGCCGGCACTGTCCATGTCGACGCCCGGGTTGCGGGTGGCGTACTCGGCCAGGCTGGCCTTCAGGCGATCCAGCGTCATGAACTCGATGCCGGACTCCCGGGCCGCCTTCGTCCCGGTGTAGACGAAGGTGGGGGAGTAGTTCGAGGTCTGAACCAGGTCCTCGCCGTTGATGATGATCGAGCGCACGGCGCGGCCGTTCAGCTTGATCATCGGCAGCGTGCGGCCCTTGCTGTCGGTGATCCGGTCGACGTCTTGGCCAGGGGTGAGCAGGTGCTCGATGCGGGCCTTGATCGTCCGCGGCCGGTTCAGCAGGGACACCGGCAGCACCGTGGTGACCAGCGCCGCGTCGTCGGGTAGGGCGTCGGTGCGCTGAGTGGCGCCGGCCACCGTCACCATCTCGGCCGGGCCGGAGCCGCCCTGCGCGATACCGATCGGGGCGCCGGCGGAGGTGATCCGCTCCATCGCCTGCCGGATCTGCGCCGGAATGCCGTCGTGCCAGCGGCCCAGCTTGGTCGGGTTGAGGTAGGTGCCGTCGACGAGCTCCTTGAACGCATCGCTGGAGATCGCCACTTCCTTGTTCTTGAACGTGTCGGCCAGCTTCAGCATCGCCTTCATCGCCGGCTTGGCCGGGTCAAGCAGCTCGTCGTAGATGTAGTCGAAGCTGGGGTCGAAGAACTTCAGGTCGTCGCCGGACAGCTTGCCCATCGGCAGCAGGCCTTGGCCGGGGATCAAGATGGAGGCGCGACGGTTGAGATCGAACACCAGCACGTTGCGGCTGAGCTCGTGCCACTCCTCCTCGGTCAGCTCGGTGACACCGGTGGCCGGGTCGGTCGGGGTGCGAGGGTCGCGGATCTTGTTCAGCGCCTTCGAGCCGCGCGCCGACAGCCACAGCTCGCCGTGGTCGCGGGCGAACTTCCACAGCTCCTCACGCTTGGACTCGGTGGCGGCGAACCAGTCACCGGCCACGTCATCGGAGGTCGGCAGCTTCCACGCCTGGCCCAGCGTGGCCAGCATGTTGGTGTCGTACTTGTGCTCGTTGAACAGCCTCGCCAGCGCGTCACGCTTGGCCCGGTTCTCCGGGATCGTGAGGTCGGCGGCGTCGGCCTCGGCGAACGCCAGCTTCATGATCTCCTCGACCGCGGTCGCCGCGGCCAGTGAACCGTGCTTGTCGATCTGCAGCTGGTGGCGCCGCGCGATCTTGAACTGCTCGCGCATCCGGTCCAGCTCAGTGCCCGGGGTGGTGACCAGGGAGCCGTCGGGCATCAGCCGCTCGTAGGTGCCGTTGGGGTGGGCTGGGCTTTGGGCCAGCGCGACACCGGCGCGGAGGATCCGCATCATGTCGTTGAGCGTGTTCTGGAACCGGGACGCGGCCTGGTCCAGGGTGAGCTGGCTCTTGGCGTTGGCGGTGCTGGTGATCGCCAGCTGGCTGGCCAGGCGCAGCACGTCGGCGTTCTCGGTGAGACCGTCGAGGTAGCTGGCCAGCAGCGCGTTGGCGTTGTCGTCTCCAGCGAACAGCGCCGTCTCCAGGGCGTCGCCCTCGAGCAGGTCGGACAGCGACAGGTCGGTGGTCGCGCGCCGGGCGACGCGGCCGTGGCCGATGTGCTCCCACACCGAGGGGTGGGTGATGCTGTGCAGCAGCGGCCAGTTCTTTTCGACCTTGACCAGCTCGATGAACTTGTCGGCGGTCATCCCCTCCCACTGCACCGGGGTGCCGTCGGAGTCCATCAGCGTCATGCCCTCGTTGAGCCAGCCGACGTTGTTGGCGATCTGCTCGACGCTGGTCGCGGACAGGCTGTGCCACAGCGTGGCCTCGGAGGTGGCGAACGTCGGGCTGTTGCGGTTGGCCAGGTAGGCCGACATCGCGGCCACGAACTCGGCGGCCACACCCTTGTCGGTCATGTCGGCCGACGCACCGTAGGTGGCGCCGGCGCCGATGGTCAGCATGGCGCTGGGCCCGAGCGGGGAGCGGAACGCCTTGACGAAGTCGAGCCGGCGCTGAAGCGTGTCGAGCATGTCCTTGTTGTGGCGGTAGGCCGGGTCGGCCAGCATCGCCACCAGCTGCTGGTCCTTCTTCAGCCGGGATCTGTGGGAGTCGACCTCGAGCTGGAAGTTCTTCACCGCCTTCGCCAGGTCGGCCAGCGCGTCACGCTGCAGCGAGCTGGCCAGTGCGTTGCTCAGCGAGCCCTCGGTGTAGGTCGGATCGACCTCGGACAGGTCTCGGTGCCAGGCGGTGAACGGCGCCTCGTTGCCGCGGATCCCGTTGGCCGGATCGTTGACGAACTTCAGGAACTCCTCCACCGAGGTGGCCTTGGTCAGCACGGTGTAGAACTTCTTCCACGTCGTGGGGTCGGCGTGGTTGAGGATGTGCATCTTCTGCAGCAGCCGATCCGACAGCGTCTCCAGCTGCCGGTCCCAGGAGTAGTCGCCCTCCTTCATCATGGCGACCTTGACGTTGTAGGTGCTGAGCAGCGTCTCGCGCAGCAGCACCATCTCCGCCTCGGGCTCCGGCATGGTCAGCAGGTCCAGGATCCAGCTGTGGTACTCCACACTCAGGCCGTCACTGGAGCGGATCGCGTCGAACACCACGTCGTCAGGCAGCACCTTCAGGTACGCCTCGGCGATGGCCGGATTGTTCTCCAGCGCGTTGCGCCAGGCCTCGCGGTCCCGCAGGTTCATCTGCGGGTACAGCCGGCGCATCGCCTTCTTCAGCGCGGCCAGGCTGGACTGGAACTGCTGGCCGACGCGGGCCGAGTCCTCGCCGATCCGGCCCATCACCTTGCCCGGCTTGCTGGCGTTCCAGCTCAGCTCCTTGCCGGTGACCTCGGCCAGCATGTCGACGACCACCTGGTAGGCGGTGTAGGGGGTGTCGTCGCGGACCAGGTCCTCCATCCGCAGCGGGCCGTCGTGCTTGCCCAGGCTCTTGTCCTTGGCCAGGTACGCGTAGTGCAGACGCAGCGCATCCAAGTCCAGGTTGCGGCTGGTCTCGTCCTGCAGGATCAGGATCGTGGACAGCTGGTCGAGGCTGAGGTTGCCGCCCAGCACGTCGCCGTCGAGGCCCAGCAGCTCGCGCGCGGTGTACGCGCCGAGCACATGCTTCATCGCCTGGGCCCAGTTCGCCTTGCGGTAGATGTCGACCTTGCGGGCCAGCGCGTCGTTCTCCACGCCGACGCTCTCGGCTTCTGCCTGGCCGGCCGATGCCTTCAGCAGCAGCTCGATCAGGGACGTGGGGCCGGTCCACTCGATGTACTCGACGTTGTCGATGAGCTCTAGGCGGTAGCCCGGCACCTCCATCCGGGCCAGCGTGGCCAGCGGCAGTGGCCGGCCGTCCTTGGTCTGGCCCAGCGGGGAGTTGCTCAACGCCTCCAGCTGGCTGATCACGCGACGGGTGATCTCATCCTTGCCCCGGATCTCGTCGATCCTGGTGTCGACCATGCCCGAGGAGATCCGCAGCTGCATCTCCTGCAGGCTGTCCAGGATGGAGCGCTGGTCCTTGTCGAGCTGGTCGATCGGGCTGCGCTTCACGGTGTACTGCAGCGCCTGCCAGCTGCGGAACAGGTCCTCACCGACGGTGTTGCGCCACAGCGTCTGGGTGATGGTAGCGTCCCGGGCGGCGAACAGCTGCCCCTGCTGGCCGGTGGCCCGCACCGAGGCGAAGTTCGAGCGCCGCATGTTCTTGGTCTCGGCGGCCGCGGCCCGGGAGGCCAGCGTCTGCTGGAACACCTGCAGCCGTTCCTGCACGAAGTCGTCCATGAAGAACCACTCGTTGTCCAGGTTGGGCCTGGTCATCTCCTGGATGTCCCTCAGGTGGTTGTCGTGCATCGCCTGCAGGAAGGAGGCCTTCGCCGTCGGCAGGCCGGCCTCGAGCGCCCGCTGCAGCTGGTCGATCTCGGTGTCGGCGAACGGGTAGCGGGTGCGCAGCCGGCTCTCCGGGCCAGCGATGGCCTCGATCGCATCGCGTGCCACCCGCTGCATCGCCGGGTTGCCGGTCTTCAAGGTGCGCCCGATCACGTCGATCTGCGTCTTCTCGAACTCGCGCGTCATCAGCGCGATGGTCTGCTTCGGGTTGGTGCTGATGAAATCGTCGCCGCGCAGCTTCGTCATCAGCGCCTCGTTGTCCAGCATCAGGTTGTTCATCAGTCCGATGCGGTCGCCGTCGAAGTCGGCGCCCTGGGCCTGGGTGCTGGTCAGCGAGACCTGCACCACATCATCACCCCGGCCCTTCTTGCTGGTGGGGTCGACACGACGGGAGTTCTCGATGCTGACCTGCGGCAGTTTCCACTGGAAGGAGGCCTTGTTGTCCACCGGGTTCCGCAGGGATACCAGTCCCACCGCACGGTTGGTACGCAGGTCGATGTACTGCTCACCGTCCTTGTTGGTGCGGGTGGGCGTGCGCCACAGGTCGGTGAGCTGGGCGTTGATGTCAGCCACGATCTTGGCCTGGGTGGCCTCGTCGGTGGCGTCGTCGTAGAACTGGGCCTGTGCTGCCTGCAGATCCTGGAGCACGCTGGCGGTGTCCTCCAGTGCCTGCTGGAACCGCGGGTCGGTCTTGGCCTGGACGGCGAGCCCCTCGACCTTGGCGGTGAACGCGCGCACCAGCGTGTTCAGGCTCATCCGCTCGTGGATGCCCTTGATGTTGTCGAAGCCCTGCGTCACCACGTAGGAGCCGTTGAACGCCGGGTTGCCGTTCTTCAGGTCGGCGGCCATCACGGTCTGCTGCGCATCCAGCAGCCGGTTCAGCAGCATCACCGACTCGACCGCGTTCCGCTTGCGCTCTTCAACCAGCTTGTCGGTGACCTCCTTGGCCAGCGCCTGCTCGGTCGCGCCGCGGGCCAGCAGCGTCGCCTTCTCCTCGCGGCTCATCTTGTCCCAGTCGCCGCGCTTCAGCTCCTGGCCGTACAGCATCGCGTAGGCGCCGGCGCCCTTCTCGTACTGCCGGGTGGCGTGGGACTTGATCCCGCTCTGGCCGTCGCGCGCGATCCGGCGCGAGCCCAGGCTCATGCCAGCACCGGCGGCAGCGCCGTAGAAGTAGCTGGTGAACACATCCTCCGGGGAGATCGCTGCGTTGTGGCTGACCGCCTCGAGCACCGTCTGCATCGCCTCCTCTGTACCTTCACCGAAGGCGGTGATCATGGCGCTGGGGAACGCCTTGGAGTTGGAGGCCACCCGCTGGGCCGCCTCGTACAGGTCGTTCGGCGTCACGTCCAGCGGGGACTTCTTGGCCAGCACCGCCGAGCCGCGCGCGGACAGGTACTGCACGAACTCGCTCGGGGCCGCGGCCATGAAGCTCATCCGCGCCTTCTCGATCTCGCCGTCGGCGCCCCGGGTGAACTTCATCCCGGCGATCTCCTCGGTGCGCTTGCCGCTGAACAGCCCTCGCTGGCCGGACAGCCGCTCGATGATCGGGTTGGACTCACGCCCGAGAGCCTTCGCGCCCTTCATCACGCCACGGCCGATCCCCAGCTGCAGCACGTCGATGCCGATGTCGCCGATCGCGGCGAACCCGGCCGGGTCGAACCCACCGTCGCCGGAGACGAACACCCTGTCGAACTCGCCGGTGCGGTCGTCGAAGGACTGGAACCCGCTGAGGGTGAACGTGCCGGCCTTGCCGACGATCTGTGCGCCCATCTGGGCCGCGTAGCTTGCCCCACCGACGCCGGTCGCCATCTGGCCGACCGCACCCACACCGGTGCCCACCATGTCCGCGATGGTCCAGCCGATGCTCCTGTTGAGCTCGCCCTTCTCGTCCACCGAGTAGTAGGCGCTCTGGTCGTCGCCCATCCGCTGGCCGTCGAACTCGCCGGTCCAGTTCAGCTCGGCCACACCCTGCACCGCCTGCCCCACCGGATTCAGCGCGTTGGCCGCCATCCCGGCCCAGTTCTGCAGTCGCTGCGCCCCTGCAGCTGCATCGGTGCCGGGAGTGTGCTGCTGCTCCAGCAGCCGCGCCTGCGCCTCGCCTCGTGCCGCCTGGTCCTCCAGCTGATCCTGGTTCAGCCAGGCACCGACGCCACCGATGGCCGCACCCGCGAGGCCACCCACCACCGTGCCGACCGGGCCGAGGAACGAGCCCAGTCCAGCACCGGTGAGCGCGCCGCCGGCCGTGCCGGCTGCGATCGTACCCGCGGTGAACGCGCCGACGTCCTCGCCCTCGACTCCCCACTCCTGCTTGACCTTGTCGACTTCGGCCTGGAACTTCTCCTGCCCGGCGTTGGCCTCGAGGTTCGCCTGCTGCTCCGCCCGCTTCTGGTCGACGGTGGTGCCGTTGGCCTGCTCACTGCTGCTCAGCAGCAGCGGGGTCATGATCTGGTCGGCGACCTGCTTGCCGTACTTGTCGTAGATGTTGCCGAGGTACTCGCCGTTCTCGTACAGGTCGCCCAGGCGGACAGTGATGTCCTGGCCGGCGGAGTTCTTCCCGGTCTGGTCCTGCAGGACGATCCCGTCCTTGTGGTCCAGGAAGTAGGTGGCCGCGCTGCCATCGTCCATCGCCGCCTGGTAGGCCGGCAGCCACTTGGAGTACCACTCGTTGTTGTAGGCGTTCTCGGTGCCCGCCATGTTCTGGCCGGCGATCCACGACCTCTCCGTGCTGGGTGTGACGTTCCAGCCCCGCAGGCCAGCCTGGTCTCGGTTGTTGTCAGGTCCACCACCGGAGGGGACGCCGACGTTGCCCTGGTTCGAGGATGCCCCGAGATCCCAGCCGCCCAGTCCACCCATGGTCGCCATTCCTTCCGCCTGCCCGACGGAATGAATGCTATCAGTGTCCCGACCGCTTTCCCCGATGCACCCGCTCCTATACCTACGGCCAGGGATTTTTCCGCTGTGGACAGATCAGATGGGGCGATCGTGGCAGGTGGTTCGATCCGGGCATGGGCCCAGGGACTTTTCTCCTGGGGAACCTGATGAAGTGCGTTCTACCGATTTCATTGCCTTAGGTGATGCAATCGGGGCGAACTTTTCTGAGTGCTTCCAATAGATACAACTAAACCAACAAAGACATATGATACCCCCCATACATATGTATGTATGCTAGGCACATTGTCGATTTTCCAATCTTCCTAATTGATGTGGTTGGTTTGATTGATATTTGGTTCCTGAATCCAGTCTACCAGAAAGGTGATTCAAATGGATCCTCTCGTTCTCATGATGCTCATGGGTCAGCAGTCGGGAAGCGCACAGCCTACCGGCACGTTCGGTCTTGCGATGGCCTACCAGCAGCAGCAGCTGATGAGCTCCACCATGAACAAGTCCGTTGTCGCATCCGCGGTCAATGGACGAGTGTCCAACGTGGAGCGTGTCATCAGCCAGCGTTCTACCGGTGGCAAGTTCGAGCACGTCTCGGACGCCATCTTCAACGAGCTCCTGGCCCAGGCCAAGCTCGATGACGCCGCCTTCAACCGAGTCATGTTCGGTTGACCTACTGCAAAGCCTCAGCTTCGGCTGGGGCTCTTGCTTTTTGTCCATGCTCTTTTTTCCGTGCAGCCCTCTGTCTTCAACGACGTCAACATGACACCACAGATCAGCTTCTCATCTAGTCGCGTGACGCTTGCGCTCGGGCTACCGAGCGACCGATTCGTCACACGACGATGAGACAGATGGTGCGCGTTAGTTGTGAGCATGGACACACTCGCACCACTGACCACGGCCGGCGAGCGAAGCGATCGTCCCGATCGTAGCTACCTCTCGCTCGCCGGCCAGGTCTGTGGGTAACCCTGTGGACAGTCGTCTAGCAGGCAGGAGGTGTGCAGCCACCACGGCAGTGGTATCAGTTGTGGCTCAGCACCGGATGATGAAATCTCTCGCCGACCGTGTAGTGAGATGTAGTGAGACGCTCACTACACCCTCACTACGGTAAAACCCCTAGTCAGCTGGGGTTGTAACAATGTAGTGAGCGTAATGAGCGAAACTTCTCTAACACTCTCCTCACTACCGCTCTTTTCAAGTTTCCCCTTTTTTGCTCACTACATCATTACACATGGCTCTGACTAGGGGAAATAGCGTAGTGAGCAGACCCCAGGAGCTGCTCACTACACTCTCACTACACCCTTGATTCTCACTACATCTGACCGTTGAATCGGTTCAACCATGGCTCACGCCTGAGCCTGAGCCCCGCTGGTCTCACTACACCCGCTGGTGTGCCCAGACCGCTGTCTGGGCTGAATGATGAATTCTTTCTGGTGGGGGAGAAGGGAGAGAGTGAAGGATTCTCTGATAGGGGGGAAAGGGGATCCTGAGTTCGGGGGGGACCTACTCCTCCACCACACATGGGAAGCAGCGCACCTCGTGCTGCTCACAACCTCTGGAAGGAGAAGCCCATGCTGCAGTACCTCATCACGGCCCTGTTGCGCGCACTCAACCTCGAGTGCGTCGACCTCTTCGGCCGGCACTACCGGTGCACCAACGCCTGCCTCGTGCGCTGGGTCAAGCAGTACGAGGCGAGTCAGCAGTGAACCCACTGCTGGATCCGGAGGTGTTGGGCAACCTGTTCGTCTACGGGTTGCTCTTCACCGCCATGTTCGTGGTTCAGAAGTGGGTGGACAAGCACCACCCACACCACTGATCCACATAGGATCTGAGAATGCGGACTAAGCGCAATCCCGGATCAAGGACCATGCCCAGATGGCTGGGCTGGTTCATCATTGCGGCGGTGACCATCCTAGGTCACCTTGCCTGGGTGTCCATAGCGCTGGAGCTGTGGCGCCTGCTCATCCTCGGCCTTCGGTACTGACTCCGCCTGCACAAGCAGGTGGGGCAGGACCAAGGGCCAGTACTGATTGGAGCACTACCTCATGTCCGAATCCACCAACGAACCCGTGCTGCTCACCGGCAGCCAGCTCAGGGAGCTGATCCGTCCGGTGATCCTCGCCCACACCAAGCACGAGGGCTACACCGACCAGATCATCCAGATAATCGATGACGGTGCGCGGATGCGCATCACCCACGACAACCTCAGCCCAGCAGCAATGCTGGCCTACGCCGCGGCCAGCCTGCTCGACCCGGTGGACCCGCTGATCGTCGAGGTCTTCGCCGGCGTTCTGCTGGACAAGCTGAAGATCACCGAGCCGCCAGCTGACCTGCCGTTGCGCGACGCCTGGATCCTGGCACGCAACGAAATCATCGCCAGCCAAGCCGACGCGATCGCCGAAGGCTTCATGGCCGACGTCGAGGTACACAGCTTCAACAGCTCCGACCTCGAGGTTGACTGGTCCCAGCTCGCCGATCTCGGGG
This sequence comes from uncultured Propionibacterium sp., assembly GCA_937867175.1. Lineage (GTDB taxonomy): Bacteria > Actinomycetota > Actinomycetes > Propionibacteriales > Propionibacteriaceae > Brooklawnia. The sequence goes on from CALMKG010000117.1 coordinate 17,833, forward strand.
GCCTTGGTGATACCAATGGCTGAGACCTGGACCACCGGCCTGCTGACTGCAGCCAGGCGGCTGCGCAACAGCAGGTCCGGCAACCCACGCTGGCAGCTGAAGATCGGTGGCATGAGCTACATCACCGAGCTGGATGCGGACGTCGCCAACCGCATCGACTTTGGCCACCGAGTACCAGAGATGTGTACGTTCCGGATCAACCGGGCCGGCCGAATCATCGGCTACATCGGGGACAAGGACACCAAGGAGGCGAAGCGATGAGCACCGAATGGGACAACATCCAGCAGCTCGACTCTACCGAGGGCAACGTCTCGAAGTTCGTGTTCACCAAGGACAGCGCGGTGGCGGAAGCGGTCTTGTACCGCTACCCCACCTACGCTGACCGCACGGTGATCTGCTGCTCCACGCAGAGCGGATGCCCGGTGGGCTGCCGCTTCTGTGGGGCAGGTGACAACTTCGTTCGCAACCTCACAGCCGCGGAGATCACATCGCAGCCGCTGCACCTGCTCGAGCAGATCGCAGCAACGGAGGGCACGCTGGTCCAGGACATGGCCAAGCTGCAGATCATGTTCATGTCGATGGGTGAGCCGATGCTCAACCAGAAGAGCCTGCTGCCTGCGCTGTCCGAACTCAACCAGCTGCACCCAAAAGCTGCATTGCTGGTCTCGTCATCAGGGCCACGCGTCAACTACGACAGGTTCATCGAGCTGAGCCAGGAGATCTCGTCTATCGGATTGCAGTTCTCGATTCACGAGTCGACTGACGAGGCACGAGACAAGCTGATCCCGTTCAAGGCCAAGCTCACGCTGGCCGAGATCGCAGAGATGGGAGAACGGTGGGCCATGGCTACTGGCCGGCGTCCGTTCTTCAACTACTGCGTTCACGAGAGCAACTCCTCGTTGGCTGACGTGGGCCGGTTGCTCAAGCTCTTCGATCCTGAGGTGTGGGAAGCTACGCTCTCCGTGATCTGCGAGCGGGACGAGACGCTGTCGATAGCGCATCGGCGCCAGCAGGAACTGACTGGTGCCTTCATGCGCAAGGTCCTGGGTGCCGGCTACTCGGCACGGATGTTCGATCCGGCTGGGCAGGATGACATCGGAGGTGGCTGTGGCCAGCTCCACTACGTGCAGCAGTGGTTCAAGGAGCACCCGGACAAGGCACGACCCAGCATTGGGTTCGCCCTACCAGTGGTGCACGCACCGATCGAGGTGAAGCGATGAACATCGACGAGGAGAAGCGAGCCCGGATCTCGGAGATCCAGGTGCAACTCAAGCATCTCGACAACATCCTGCCCTACCACAGCGAGTTCCGGCAGGACTACAACGAGCTGAAGAACCAGCCGCTCGCACTGCTCAGCAATGAGCAGTTGCGGGTGATTGGTTCCAAAGTCGCCAACCTGCAGGACACGATGCGGAAGAACAGAGTGCAGCCATGAAGCACGTCTACTTCTGCGAGTGCCTCAACGACACCAGACGTGGACGGCGAAGGGTCGAGACCACCAAGGCTCGTCCTCTCCGCACGTCAGGGCCCTACCTCAATACCACGATCAAGGGAAGGAAGATCGCATGACCTGGCGAGAACAGCTCCAATGGCTGCTGTCCAAGCTGCGCCCCAAGCAC